>JABFWJ010000263.1 GCA_013362295.1 Thermoleophilia bacterium | reverse complement strand
CAGGCCGCGCCGCCAGGTTGCGGCGCGGCCCGAACTGCCACATCAGAACGACCCCGCGCGCGGGGTCGCGCCGCTTAAGGTCAGAATCGGAGGCGTGGACCGCGAGCTGCACGTGGTCACGGGTGCCTTCGGGTTCACGGGGCGTTACATCACTCGCCGTCTGCTCGCCGAGGGCAGACGTGTGCTGACGCTGACCGGGCAGCCGGAGCAGGCGAGCCCGTTCGGCCGCGAAGTCTCGGTGGCGCCGTTCTCGTTCGACAACCCGGCGCGTCTGGCGTCGACCCTGAGCGGCGCGGCCGTCCTCTACAACACCTACTGGGTGCGCTTCGACTGGGGCGGCGAGAGCTATGAGCGGGCGGTCGAGAACACGCGGACGCTCTTCGCGGCGGCGCGGGAGGCCGGCGTGCGTCGCGTCGTGCACGTCTCGATCACCAACCCGAGCGAGGACTCGCCCTTCGGCTACTTCCGCGGCAAGGCGTTGCTCGAGCGGGAGCTGCGCGAGAGCGGCGTCCCGCACGCGATCCTCCGACCGGCGGTCGTCTTCGGGCCTGAGGACATCCTGATCAACAACATCGCCTGGATCGTGCGGCGCTTCCCGTTCTTCGCCGTGCCCGGCAACGGGCGTTACAGGCTGCAGCCGATCTACGTCGACGACCTAGCCGCGCTCGCCGTCGAGAACGGATCCAGGAGGGACGACTCCACGCTCGATGCGGTTGGGCCGGAGACCTTCGGCTTCGAGGAGCTGGTCGCGCTGATCGCGAGGAGCGTTGGGCGCACGCCGCGCGTCCTGCATGTGAGCCCGAGCACGGCCTACGCGCTCACGCGTGTGCTCGGGCGGCTCGTCGGCGACGTCGTCCTGACCCGCGCGGAGATCGACGGGCTGATGGCCGACCTGCTCGTTTCGAGCGGCGAGCCGACCGGGGCGGCGAGACTCAGCGACTGGCTGCGCGCCAACGCGGCCACCGTCGGGCGGCACTACGCCTCAGAGCTCGCGCGCCACTACCGCCGCTCGGCCGGGGAGGGCGGCAGCTCGGCCCGAAACAAGACCCGGTCGGCGTAGAGCAGCGAGCTCGGCTCGCCGACGTCGAAGAGCGCGCGCACCAGATCGAAGCGCGGTGGCTCCAGCGGCTGCGCGCGCCGCCAGCGGATCGGCGGGTGGCGCGCCACGAGCCGGAAGAGCACGGCCGACTCGAAGTACGCGGCCTCGTGCTGTCCGACCGCTGCGGAATCGAGTTGTGGCGCCGGCGTTTCGCCGTCGGCTCGATAGCGGACCGAGACGCCGAGCTCCGGCGCCTCGGCGAGGCCGGGTCGGACGCGCAGCCGTGTCGTCGCGAACGGGATCCCGACCAGGCGCCGCCCGTAGGCCGAACGTGAGACGCGTGACTCGAGGAAGCAGAGGCCGGGCCCGTCAGCCCCCGTGACGTAGGTGTGCACGGTCAGCTTCGTGAACCGCGGCACCCGCAGGCGCCCGAGCCGGCCGGCGACGGTACGAGCGAACGAGAGCGTAACGAGCGCTCGCCCGTCCGCGAGCTCAGGCTCAAGGCCCTCAGGTAGCCGCGCAGCCAGCTGCTCGGGCGACACCTCCCAGGAGACGAAGACCAAGTCGCGCACGGTGAGGCTGAGAATCACCTTCTCTACTTCGGGGCCCAGCGTTCCAGCGGATTCGGATCCCGGCCGACCAGCCTGTGTCCGAGGGTCAACGGGTAAGCATGACCCCTGAGCGATGGTCGTGACTCCGCAGGGGCCGGTGGCATAGATCTCCTCGGTGTGACAGGTGCAGCTGCTCTGTTGGTTGTGCTCTGCGTGGTCGTCACGTAGTGACGCGGTTAGACTCGGACTATGGCCGGCCGCGTCCGCAGCGCCAAGAAGGTTGATTTGATCGCGCGGGTGCCGCTCTTCGCAGGCCTGTCGAAGAGCGAGCTTGCCAAGGTCGCTTCGATTGCCGACGAGATCGACCTGCCCGAGGACAAGGTGCTGATGCGCGAGGGTGAGCGAGGACGCGAGTTCTACGTTCTCCTGGAAGGCGAAGCCGAAGTGACGCGCGACGGGCGGACGCTGGCGACGAGGCGCTCGGGCGAATTCTTCGGCGAGATCGCGCTCGTCTCGAGCCTTCCGCGGATCGCGACGGTGACGACGCGCACGCCTGTGCGGGCATTGGTGATCCGGGACGTCGAGTTCCGCGGGCTGCTCCAGCGGACACCCGCGATCGCGCTCAAGGTGCTGACCGCGGTCGCCGAGCGCCTTCCGCCCGACGTCGGCTAGGGTCGTTTCTCCGAGCCCTTTCGGTCGGCGCCCTTTCGTTCTAAGCTCGGCCTGTAGCCGATTTGAAGTTGGGGTGAGTCGAATGCCCGGGATGGTCGAGCGGCGGGCGCACGCAGGCGGCAGCGTTGCGAACAGCGCGATCGGCGAGGCCGGACCGGGGCCCTGCGCGAAGGTCGGCCCGTGAGTCAGACCGCTCCACGACAGGGGACAGTCCC
>JABFWJ010000152.1 GCA_013362295.1 Thermoleophilia bacterium | reverse complement strand
GGAAGCACAGATCGCCCTACTCGCCAACGAGGGCCTCTCCAACCCCGAGATCGGCGCACAACTCTTCATCAGCCCCCGAACGGTCCAATACCACCTGCGCTTGGTAACGGCTTTCGCCGAAGCACCGGCCGTACGGTGTCGCGGACCGAAGTTCACTGCCGCGATCGGTGCTGCCGCGCTGCTGGTCGCATCGTCACTGATCGCGCGCGGCTGGCGGCTCAAGCCGTAGACGACGACGGGAGTGCCCGTTCGGCGTCCTCGCGCCGGAGCACACCGACGAGCACGCCGTCGGAGCGGGTGACCGGCAGGCCGGTGAGGTTCTGCTTCTGCATACGCTCGACCGCTTTGTCGAGCTCGAGGCTCGGCCTGACTGTGCTCGGGCCGAGCGTCATCGCCTCTTCGACCGAGATGTCGTCGTCACGGTTGAGCGCTGTCCGTCCGAGGCGGCCGAGAACGACGCCGCGCTCGTTGGTGACGAAGCAGGTGTCCCAGCCGGCGGCGCGGACGCGTTCGCGCACCTTGAACATCCGGTCTGCTGGGCCGCAGGCGGGGACGTCGGTGCTGGCGTGCGCGCCGACGCGGGTCCCACTGTGCCAGGTGCCCTCGATCGGCAGTCCGAACGAGGCCCAGTCGGCCTTGCCCGCGACGTAGTCGTACACGTGCGCGAAGCCGAGACTTTCGAGCCGCGACGCGGCTCGTGGCGACATGTCTCACTGGTAGTCGTAGCAGTAGACGATGACCGGCCGGCCGCGGTCGAGGGCTCGGACGCTTTCCGCGTCGAGCGTCTTCAGCGGGATGTCGATCGCGCCGGGCAGGTGCTCGTACTCGTACTCGTCCTCGGGCAGCACCTCGACGAGTTGGGCTCCCTGTTCGAGCAGTTGCTGGACCTGGTCGCGGTCGATCGGTGTCGGCATGGTCAGACCTCCCTCAGTACGTCGCCGAATATCGCTCGCCCGGCCTCGATCGCCTCCGGTAGCGAGATCGCGTGAGCCGCGACGTCGGGATGAGCGACCAGGTACCGCAGCGCGCTCTCGCCCGAGTCGAAGAAGTTGAGCACGCGGCAGCAGCCGCGGAAGCTGGGACCGCCGCCGCGGGAGGATCCCGCTGTCTGCGGCTCCCACCAGGCGCCGTCGCCGGGGTCGAGATGGACCCAGATCTCGCCGCCGGTGAGGGGGTCGGTCGAGACGAGCTCGATCGGGCAGCTGGAGCATCGGCGCGATCCCGAGCGCGTCAAGCGCGCAGATCGCGAACACCTTCCGTCCGCCGTTGATCAAGACGTGGTGCTGCGTCGGACGACCCGCGAACGGGTACGCGACGGCGATCTCGCCGTGGGCGAGATGCCACGAGATCGAGCCGCGCGAAGTTCGCGACCGCCCGGCCGAAGTCGAACGTCTGGACGACCGACCCTTCGACGCGGCCGCTTCGACTACGCGGAAGCGGTTCTGCCTCGTGGCGATGGGCGCTCACGTCACGTTCGATGCGGGACGCGCGGCGTCGGATGCTTCTCGTGTGAGCGCATCGCGGATCCAGCGCTCTTCAGGCTGAGCGGCAAAGCCATGGTCGGTGCGGTAGAGGCGACAGGAGAGTACGTAGTCGTCTCGCTCTTCGGCCTGCGGGTCGACGTCGCGGCCGCCGACGCGAATCGTCGGCGAGCCGAGGAAATGCAGCTGCCGCGCCGCCTCCTCGTCTGGCACGTTCACGAGTCGCAGTTCGGGCTCCAGCCCGAGTTCGCCGCTCACGCGCTCGACCAGCGCTTGCGCGGCCTCGTGGTTTGGGCACCCGTCGAAGTAGAGGATTTCCACCAGCGGCCGCTCGCGAGTGTGTTCCATCAGACCCTCCTTTGCGTTGTTTCTCTTCGTCGTGTCCTGCGAACGAGCAGCACAGCAGCCGCGATCACAGCAACGGCGCCGGCGGCGATGCCACCAACGAGGACGGCGACGCCGATCCCCACGGCAGCGAGGAGCGGCAAGCCGATGCAGCACGCGATCGGGATGACGGCGAGCCCGGCGAGTCCGAGGCCGTCGCGCCGCTCGCTCATTGTTCGTCGATCCGGCAGCAGGCAGCGACGTGCTCGGCGTTGTCGTCGAGAAGCGCCTGCGCGAGGTCGAGCATCGCCTCGACGCGCGGGTCGGCGACCCGGTTGAAGACGACGCGGTGCGCACGGCGCGTCTCGACGAAGCCGCACCAGCGCAGGCAGGCGAGGTGATTGGAGATCTTCGGCTGCGGCACGCCGAGCCGCTCGACCAGCTCGCCGACGGAAAGCTCGCCCGCTTCGCGCAGCTCCGCGAGGATGCGCAGCCGGGTCGGGTCGCCGAGGCCGCGGAAGTACTTGGCGACGAGGTCGCTCCGCGCCGGCGTCCGCGGGAGCCGGAAGGGTGCCGCGAGAGTGCTCATATCGGACAGTTTACATATCAGGATCTTTCGTTGATGGTGAATCTGTGGCCCGCTCGCGTGATCTAACAGTCGTTGAAGTGTGTCCAA
>JABFWJ010000343.1 GCA_013362295.1 Thermoleophilia bacterium | reverse complement strand
GGATGGTCGTCGGCAATCAGACAACGGGGGTCGTTCATCGTGTTACCTCCACATCTCTCTCATCGGCAGACGGCGTGCAAATCACAATGGGAAGCGACCTCACGCCGCCACCAGGCTGCGGACGCGGCGCTCGAGGGCGTCGAGGTAGTCGCGGTCCTTGACGACGTAGTCGGAGGCGCCGTGCCTGAACGCCTCGATCGCCGTCTCCTCGGAGCCCTGGCCCGTGAGCATCACGATCGGCAAGGTCGGGTCGTTCGCGCGCAGCGTGTCGAGCACCTGCATGCCGAGTCCGTCCGGCAGGACGTAGTCGACGACCGCGAGCGACCATTCGGAGCCGAGCGCGAGCTCGGACGCGCGCGCGACGCTTGCGGCGCGTGCGATCACGGCGCCGTCGAGCGCGCGCTCGAGCGCGTTCGTGACGAGGCGTGCGTGAACGTCGTCGTCCTCCACGAGGAGCACGGCGAGGCCCGCCGGGGGTGTCTCGTCCGGCGCCCGCTCCAGCAGGCGCAGGCCCTCCGCGCCGAGCTCGAGCTCCCCGGACTCGATCAGCTGGAGCGAGAGCTCGACGAACGCCGGGTCCCACTGCGTGCCGCTGCAGTTCCGCAGCTCCTCGACGATCTCCTCGGGCGAGCTCGGCCGCCGGTAGAGCTGGCGCGACGACATGACCTCGATCGAGTCTGCGACGGCGACGATCCGCGCCCCGAGCGGAATCGCCTCGCCGGCGAGCCGATCCGGGTACCCGGCCCCGTCCCAGCGCTCGTGATGGTGGCGCACGATCGGGCGCGCGCCGGCGAGGAGGTCGAGCGGCGCGAGCAGCTTGTCGCCGATCTCCGGATGCGTCTCGATGATGCGGCGCTCTTCCGTGTCGAGGGCGCTCGGCTTGAGCAGGACGCGGTCCGGGATCCCGATCTTCCCGACGTCGTGCAGGATGGCGCCGAGGCGGATCGTCTCCACCTCGTCGGCGGGCAGGCCTTGGAGCTCGGCCAGACGCACGGCGAGGGCCGCGAGCCGCTCGCAGTGGCCGTGCAGGTACTCGTCGCGTGCCTCGATCGCGTTGGCAAGGGCACTGGCGAGCGTGGGGGCGAGCAGCCGCTCGCGCAGCTCCTCGCGGCTGCGGTTCGCGCGCTCGAGCGCATCGGCGACCGCGGCCTGCAGCTCGGCGTGGGCAAAGGGCTTCGTGACGAGGCCCGCCGCGCCGCGGGTAAGCGCCTGGCTCAGGGTGTCGTAGGTGCCGGCGCCCGTGACGAGGACGACCGGCAGCGAGGCGCGGCGCGTACGCAGCGTCTCGAGCAGCTCGAGGCCCGAGAGCCCCGGCATGACGACGTCGCTGACGACCAGGTCGAACTCGGCATCCTCGAGGAGCGTCAGCGCGCGCTCCGCGCTCTCGGCCCCGGTCATGTCGTGCCCGGCCGCCTCGAGGATCTCCATGACGAGCATGCGAATCACGTCCTCGTCGTCGATCACGAGGATGCGGCTCATTCTTGATCCTCGCACGCGCGCGGCAGCCGCAGCGTGAAGGCGGAGCCGTCGCCGGCCTCCGAGGAGGCCGTGAGGCTGCCGCCGTGCGATTCGGCGATGCCGAGGCTGACCGAGAGGCCGAGGCCCGTTCCGCCCGTCGAGCGCCTCGTCGTGAAGAACGGCTCGAAGATCCGCTCGAGCACGTCCGGCTCGATGCCGGGGCCGTCGTCGGAGACCGAGGCGGCGACCCAGTCGCCGTCCGCCCGGACGTCGATCCTGACGGTGCCGCCGTTCGGCATCGCCTGGCGGGCGTTCGCGATCAGGTTCAGGAAGATCTGCTTCAGCTGGTTCGGGCTCGCCTTGACGAGCGCGCGCGAGGTGTCGTAGCTGTCGATCAGCTCGACGCCCTTGTGCGCGTTCGTGCGGCGCACGAGGTCGACCGTGGCCTGGACGACGTCCTCGAGCGGCACCACGTGGCGCTCCTCGGCGTTCTCGCGCGCGAAGTCGAGCAGCGCACGCACGATCTCCTTGATCTCGAGGCCCGTTTGCTGGATCAACTCGAGGCGCTGCTGCGCCTTCGACGCGGGCTCCGCCTCCTTGAGCAGGAACTCCGTCAGACCGAGGATCGCGAACAGCGGGTTGTTGATCTCGTGGGCGACGCCCGCTGCGAGCTCGCCGATCGCCGCCAACTTGCTGCTCTGGACGAGCTGCTGCTGCATCCGCCGCTCCTCGGACGTGTCGTTGATCAGCGCGAGTCGAAGCGCGGGCTCGCCGTCGTCGCCCGGCACGTAGTGGAGCGAGATCTCGACGGGCTGCGGACGCCCGTCCGGCAGGCGGAAGACGCGGTGGAAGGTGCGGTCACGGGCGGCGTACCCGTCGGCTTCTTCACCCGGCTCCCACCAGGGGAACGGCGGCTCCAGGCCGACGATCTCCTCGGCCGGGCGCCGGACGAGCTCCGAGAACGCGCGGTTCACCTTCAGGATGCGCCGCGTCTTCGGGTCCGCGACCGAGATGGCCGTCGGCATCGCGTCGAAGACCGCCTCGAGCGTCTGCCGGTTGAGGATGTTCTCGCGGTGCTCGTCGGTGACGTCGCGGAAGACGATCACCGCCCCGCCGTCTGCCGGCGACACGCTGCCGTCGAGGACGAGCTCACGGCCGTCGAGTGACGTCGCCCGGACGCGGAAGCGGTCCCGACAGCGACGCCTGTTGCGACGCCGTCAGTTCCGCCTGCAGGTAGCGCCGGTGCGCTGCCAGGTCGAACTCGGCGTCCGGCCCGAGTCCCAGGATGCGGCGCGCGGTCGCGTTGAGCAGGACCTGCGCCGGCGAGCTGACCACGACGCCGTCGGCGACGCTGTCGAGCACGGCATCGATCAGCTCACGCTGACGCGTCATGTCGTCTGAAAGTGTGATGCTTGGCCGCAAATGACTAACTTCTTCCCACGAGCGGGTACATGTGAACTATTGGCAGCGCGGAGCAAAACCGATATCCCTAGAGGCGTGCGGCGCTCATCCCCCAAATCGGGGATCCTCCCGTGAGCGCATCCGGTCAGGAGCCGATCACCTGTGTGGTGGCGGACGACCATCCTGCGGTGCTGGAGGCGGTCGCCGAATTCCTCGTCCAGGGCGGCATCGAGCTCGTGGGGCGCGCCCGGGACGGGGCCGAGGCGCTCGAGAAGATCGAGCAGCGCAAGCCCCAGGTGGCGCTCGTCGACGTGCGGATGCCGAAGCTCGGCGGCATCGAGCTGACCCGCCGCGCCCAGCGCTCGGCGCCCGAGACGGCGATCCTTCTCTACACCGGCTACGGCGACCGTGCGCTCCTGACCGAAGCGCTCGACGCGGGCGTCCGCGGGTTCGTCCTCAAAGAAGCGCCGATGGACGACCTGCTGCGCGCCGTGCAGTCGGTCGCCGTGGGCGGGACCTACGTCGACCCGGTGCTCGCAGGGACGCTCGCGGCCTCGTCGATCGGCAACAAGCTGCCCGAGCTCACCCAGCGCGAACGAGACGTCCTACGCCTGCTCGCCGACGGTCTCGCCAACGAGGAGATCGGCAAGCGCCTCTTCATCTCGGCCGAGACCGTGCGCACGCACGTCCGCAAGGCGATGGACAAGCTCGACGCCGACACGCGCACCCAGGCCGTCGCGCGTGCGCTGCGCGAGCGCCTGATCGCGTAGCGGGCGCAACCTGATTCGGCGCAGCCGAACCAGCTTGCAGCCTTTCGGTTTTCAGTGGTGCCGAGACCGCGCCGGCTTCGCGGGCGGCGCGAACGCCTTCGTCGCGGTCGCCGGCTGCGTCGCGGCCGGCGCTCCGATCAGCTGCGTGAGCACTGCGCGGAATTGCGCGACCGGCATCGCGCCGGCCTCGTCGCCCGCGCTCGTCGGCCGCATCGAGTTGTCGGGAGCCGGCCAGTAGGCCCAGGCGAGCTCCGATGCGAAGCGCTCGCAGCCGTAGTCGGAGTGCTTCAGGCCCGGCACGGAGTAGCACCAGTCCTCGCCGCCGATCAGCCGCAGCATCTGGGCCCGCTTGGCGTCGTCGAAGAGGAAGAAGTCGACCTGGTGGCCCAGCTCGTGCTGGACGGCGCCCCACGAGAACCGGCCCGAGTTGAGGAGCGAGCCGTCGAGGTAGACGTCGCCGTAGGTCGAGTACGAGTCCCCGTAGGCGCCGATGTGGATCGTGATCGTGCGCGGGATCAGGCTCCAGTTGAAGCTGGACGCCTCGAGCGCGGCGTGCACCGCCGCCTGCTGCTTCGCGGTGCCGCCGGCGAACGTGTAGCTGCCGCCGCCGGCGAGCGCGGACTGGGCGAACGCGAAGAACGCGACCGCCGAGAGCAGGATGAGGATGGTGCGCCGCATGCCCCTCAGCTTCGGGGCACCGCTGACCGGTGGCCATTCCCGCGGCGTGTACGGGCCCCTGCGATCCCGGTGGGCGCTGGCTCCCCGCTCCGGGGGAGGGGGTCTCCCGGTTCGTGGTCTCGTCAGTAGGTGTCGAGCACGGCGCTGCGCCGCGATGCGTGCTCGAGCCAGCGGAACGACACGAAGCCGGCGAGCGCGTAGGCCGCGGCGACGCCCGCCTCCGTCCAGACGAGGCCGGCGACCTGGGAGAGCGGCGCCCCGGCGGCAACGTCGCGCGCAGCCGCGATCCCATGCGTCAGCGGCAGGCAGCGGCCGACGAGGCTCATCCAGCTCGGGAGGACGTCGAGCGGGATGTTGACGCCGCAGAAGAGCAGCATCAGGAAGTACGCGAGGTTCGAGGCGAAGAAGACGTCCTTGGCGCGGAGGCCGATCGAGCCGAGCAGCATCCCGAGGCCCGTGCACGACGCGACGGTGATGACGAGGATCAGCGCGAGCGCGGGCAGCGCACCGAGACCGGGCCGGAAGCCGAGCAGGAGCACGCCCGCGCCGAAGGTGAACGCCGAGACGAGCAGGCCATTCGCGAGGACGGGCAGGCCGCGGCCGAGGAAGACCGCGGCCCGGTTTGCGGGCGAGGCGAGCAGCGGGCCGAGGGTGCCGAACCAGCGCTCGTTGGCGACGGACATCGTCATCCCGTACAAGGACGACATCGCGCAGACCTGCACCGAGTTGCCGACGACGTAGAAGTCGCGCGACTGCGCGTGCGCGTACTGGCCGAGCTTGGTGAAGAAGATGAGCTGGAAGAGCGGGCTTCCGAGCATCGTCGGGATGTACATCGCCGGCCGGATCCAGTTGAAGAGTCCGCGGTAGGCGATCACCCCGCCGACGAAGAAGACGCGGAGCCAGCGTGTCATGTCAGCGAGAGCGTCGCGCGGGCGCGTGCGAGGTGCTCGAAGAGGCCGAAGGTCAGCGTCGAGATCGCCAGCGACGCGATGCTGAGCAGGGTCAGCATTGCGAGCGGGCCCCAGACCTCGCCGCCGAGCGCCGCATGCCGGAGCGCCAGGATGCCCCAGTACGGCGGAAGTACCCACGAGATCGGTCGCGTCCAGGCCGGCAGCACCTGGGTCGAGAACACGAGCCCGGACGCGATCCAGACCGGGTACTCGAGCAGGTTCGAGAGTGCGTTCGCGTAGCGGTAGAGCACGAACGTCGACGCGAGCACGAGCCCCATCAGCCCGAGCGCGACCACGGAGGCGGGCAGTGCGAGGAGAAAGAGCCACGGGTGCACGAAGTGCAGCGGCACACCGAACACGATGCGTCCCCAGACGAGCGTCGCCGCGAGTGCGTACATGCCGGTGAACGCATTCGCGAGCGTGAAGGGGAGGTAGACGAGCGCCATCGGCGGCGGCGCGCCGACACCGAGCTCGAGCGTGCCCTGCCAGCGCTGCCACTGGATCATCCCGCCGGAGCCGAAGAGCGTCGTCGACCAGACGCCCATCATCCCGGCGCCGAGCGCCGCATAGAGCAGCGTCCCCGAGCGGCCTCCGGACTTGAACATGTAGAAGGCGACCGTCGCGAAGATCACCGGCTGGATCGTGGAGGTCAACAGGAAGAAGCCCGACGTCCCGAGCATCCTGAGGTTGATCACGAACCCGATCCGGACGATCCGCAGCGCGTTCATTCGCCGCCGACCAGCGCGACGTACGCGTCTTCGAGGGTCGGCTCGCGCGAGGACACGCGTACGACCTCCACGCCGTTCAATACGGCGAGGATCGGCGCCGTCAGCTCGCGCTCGCCGGTCGCCTGCACGACGAGGATCTGCTTCTGGTCGCGATTCTCGACGGCGACTGCGGTCACGCCCTCGAGGGCGCGCACGCGCTCGACGGTCACCTGATCGGCGCCGAACACCTCGATCTCGGTCACGCGCCCCTCGACGACCCTCGCCTTCAGCTCCGCCGGCGTGCCTTCGCCGACGATCTCGCCTTTCGCGATCACGGCGATCCGGTCGCACAGCGCGTCCGCCTCGAACATGTAGTGCGTCGTGAGGAGGACTGTTTTCCCGGCCGCCACGAGGTCGGCGATCGTCTGGCGCAGGCCGCGCGCGCCGACGGGATCGACTCCGATCGTCGGCTCGTCGAGGAAGACGACCTCCGGGTCGTGGAGAATGCCGCGCGCGATGTGCAAGCGCTGCCTCATGCCGCGCGAGTAGCCCTCGACGCGTTCCTTCTCGCGTCCTGCGAGCCCCACCAGCTCGAGCACCTCGTCGATTCGTGCGCGTTGCTTCTGGCCCGAGACGCCGTACAGCTCCGCGAAGTAGCGGAGGTTGTCGTAGGCCGACAGGCGCTCGTAGAGCCCGCGGTCGCCGCCGAAGACGTAGCCGATCCGCTTCCGCACCTCGCGCGCGTTCTCGACCACGTCGCAGCCCAGCACGCGCGCCTGCCCGCTCGTCGGGAGCAGGAGCGTGATCAGCATCTTGATCGTGGTCGTCTTCCCGGCGCCGTTCGGGCCGAGCAGCCCGAAGAGCTCGCCGCGCTCGACGCAGAACGAGACACCCCGGACCGCCTCCACGTCGAGCGGCCTGCGCCGGATGACGCCGGTCGTCGTACGGTAGGTCCTGCGCAGCTCGATGGCCTCGATCACCGCCATGCTCTCGACCCTAGCCGCCGCTGTTGTCGTCGGACACTCGGCCGGCGGCCGACCGATCGAGCTTCTGCATATCGCCGGCGCCGGGCCGCGCGTTCTGGTCGTCGGCTGCATCCACGGGAACGAGCCGGCCGGGATCGCGATCGTGCGCGCGCTCGAGCGGACCCACGCGCACGCCGACCTCTGGGTCGTCCCCGTGCTCAACCCCGACGGGCTCGCGCGCGGTGCGCGCCAGAACGCGGACGGCATCGACTTGAACCGCAACTTCGCCGCGGGCTGGCGGTCGTTCGGGCCGCCGTGGTCGGTGTTCGCCGCCGGGCCGCGCCCGTTCTCGGAGCCCGAGACGCGCGTGGCGCGCGATCTGATCCGCCGCATTCGTCCGCAGTACACGGTCTGGTACCACCAGCACCTGGACCTCGTCTGGGCGTACGGCCGCAGCTCACGGGCCGGCCGCCGCTATGCCGAGCTGGCCGGCATGCGCTTTCGCCACCGGCGCTGGCTCGACGGCAGCGCGACGAACTGGCAGAACCATCTGCCGGGCGGTGGCGCGAGCTTCACGGTCGAGCTTCCGGCCGGGAGCCTCGACGAGGCGGCCGTCGGCCGCCACGTTCGCGCGGTGCTCGGCCTAGCGGCGCCCTGAGCGTGGCTGTCTGTTCGGGACGTCTCCCGGTGCCAGACGCCGGTCACGTCCCGAAGAGCCAGGCGGCCGAGGAGCGGCCAAGCCTCCGCTGCGGGCGGTGATCGGGCGGCTCGTCTGTTCGGGACGGCACCCGGTGTCAGACACCGGTTACGTCCCGAAGCGGCAGGTGGCCCCGGTCGTTCGGGACGTGTCCGGGGTCAGAGCCGGTTGAGGGCGAAGAGCGCCAGCGCCGCGACCGATGGAGCGTCCTTGATCTCGCACGCTCGCACCATGCGCTCCAGCTCGTCGCGCGAGAACCTGCCGACGACGAGGTCCTGCTCCGAGGGGGTCAGCCGCTGCTCGCCCTGCTCGAGCTCCTCGGCGAGGTAGACGTCGAACCCCTGGTCGGAGAACCCGCACGCCTCGTAGAGGTGACCGAGGTGCGTGAGCCGTCCGGCGGTGAGTCCCGTCTCCTGCTCGAGCTCCGCGCGCGCGAGCTGCTCGGCCGGCCGGTCGCTGGAGCGGTCGTCCCAGGAACCCTGCGGGAACTCCCAGAACCGGGCGGCCACCGGGTAGCGGTACTGCTCGACGAGATAGAACGCCTCGCCGTCCCACGGGACGATCAAGGCGAAATCGGGCTTCTCGACCACGCCGTAGATCCCGTGCGACCCGTCGGCGAAGCGCACGTCGTCCTCGCGCACCCGCATCCACGGGTTGCGGTAGACCTCGCGCGAGGCGAGCCGCTCGATCACCCCTCGCGCGGGCTCAGCACGAGCGGCGCGGGTGCGTCGCAGGCCGTCTGCGGCTCGCCTTCGCAGCAGCCGAGCTTGAAATGGCAGCGGGGGCACTGCCACGTGCCCTGCAGCCACACCATCGGCGTCGGGCAGCGCCAGCACATCTCCACCTCGGCCATCGACCGCGAGAGTACGCGCTTTCCCGGACGGTCACCGTGAGGCTCACGCCGGCAGAGGCGCAGGAGCACGGCTGCCACTGCTGAGCGCCGCTAAAATGGCCGCTGCCTGGCGGCGTAGCTCAGCTGGTTAGAGCGTCGGACTCATAACCCGAAGGTCGGTGGTTCGAGCCCACCCGCCGCTATCCACGACCGTCGGCCGCGACGCCGAGCGTCGACCGAGTCATAGCCCGAAGGTCGGTGGTTCGAGCCCACCCGCCGCTATCCGAGACCGTCTATCCGAGACCGTCGCCCGCGACGCCGAGCGTCGACTGAGTCATAGCCCGAAGGTCGGTGGTTCGAGCCCACCCGCCGCTATCGACGATCGTCACGGTCGACAGGGCTGTCAGGAGGCCACGTCGACGGTGGCGACGACGACTCGGCTGAAGCTCGTGCCGTCGATCTGGATCCCGTAGCACCCTGCTGCGAGCACGCGGACCCCGGAGGCGATGCCGCGACTCCCGCGCCGCTGCCCGGACCAGTGGACAGTGTCGTAGGTGTCGATCCGGAGCTCGCCCAACGGCGTCCTCGTCCCGTTGAAGCCCATCCGCTCGGGGCCGTCCAGCCGCCGGCCGCGGATCAGCACCGGCCCCCTGTAGCTCGGCAGCACGTACCAGAAGACCTTCTCGCCGTACCAAGCGCTGCCAAATTGCGTGTCCCGCGTGGCATAGATCAGCGCGCTGCGCGTGCCGAGGGCGGGGTAGACCGGCCCGGTGCCGATCCCCGACCCGCCGAAGATGTGGGTGCGGGGCCAATCGACGCGCCGGTCGACGCGGCTGACGGGACAGTGGGCGTTCGACGCGACTTGGGGGAGGTGCAGCGGACGGTGCAGCGCGCGCCAGCCCGGGCCGTTCGTCGCGCCGGCGCTCGAGGCGGCGGCCGCGACGGCGACGCATGCCAGACAGAGCGAGGTTGCCGAGGGTGCCAGCACCAGCTGCCGATTGTTCTCCGTCCGCGGACGGCGCGCAAGGCCGAATCGCAGCAGGTC
>JABFWJ010000184.1 GCA_013362295.1 Thermoleophilia bacterium | reverse complement strand
GTGGCGCCGTGGCCATCCGCGCGGAGGTCGCCGCACCGTACGAGCCGCTCGCGACGATCGACGACGTGTACCCCGACCGGCCCGACCGCCCGAACGCGGCCGCATAGACGAATGAGCGCGCGGGCCTCCGGGCCCACGCTCGCCCGGCTTCGGGGGGTGGTCGGCCGGGCCGGCCGGCACGCTATCGCCGCCGCGCGCGGCGGCCTGCACGCGAACGTGCAGACCAAGCGCACGGCCCGCCGACCGCCCGTCGCGCAAGCGGCGGGTCCCTCGCTCGCCTCCGCCCGCGCGCGGCGACGAGCGATGCCCCCGGCAGGAGTCGAACCTGCATCCCGCGCTTAGGAGGCGCGTGCTCTGTCCATTGAGCTACGAGGGCCGGCGCTGTCGCGCAGGATACGCGCGCCCGGCCGCGAATCGACAGCGTGGCGAACCGCGACGGCACGGACTCGACGGCGTGTCCAATGGCGCGCTGGAGTACGTTTCGTCCGGATTAAGGGCCGACGGATACGCCGCCCCATCGCGGGCGACAGGAGTACAGTCCCGCACGCCCGGGTCCTGGAGGGGGCCCTGGACGTCCTGGGAGAGGGACAACCATCGTCAAGAGGTACGAAATGACAGGCGCGAGGCCATGAGCGCCGGTGCCCCCGAGCTACTGAGCGGAGCCGACGAGGCCCTCGGGATCGAGGCCTCCGGCGCCGAGCGGGAGATCGCGGCCCGCTCGCCGATGCAGCTGTTCTGGCGCCGGCTGCGCCACGATCGCCTCGCGATGGTGGCGCTCGCGTTCGTCGTCCTGATCGTCCTGACGGCCGTCCTCGCGCCGCTGATCGTGAAGATCGCCGGCACGCCGCCGCCGGGGCAGACGAACGCGGACCTGACCGACGACTTCGGCCAGCCGCTCGGGCCCCGCGCCGGGCACCCGTTCGGCGTCGACAAGCTGGGCCGTGACGTGTTCAGCCGCACGATATACGGCAGCCGCATCTCGCTCGAGGTCGCGTTCATCGCGACCGCGCTGATCATCGTGATCGGCGTATCGGTCGGGCTCGTCGCCGGCTACTACCGCGGGTGGGTCGACACGTTGCTGACCCGCACGATGGACCTGCTGCTGGCGTTCCCGGTGCTCGTCCTCGCGATCGGGATCGGCGTCGCGTGCTCGGGCGCGCAGGGCTGCGCCGGCGGGCTCATCCAGCCCGGGCTGACCGTCGTGATCTTCGTGATCACGCTCACGACGTGGCCCTACATGGCCCGCATCGTGCGCGGCCAGGTCCTCTCGTTGCGCGAGAAGGAGTTCGTCGAGGCGGCACAGTCGCTCGGCGCCTCGGACCGGCGGATCATCTTCCGGGAGATCCTGCCGAACCGCGGGGCGCCGATCATCGTCTACGGGACCATCCTGATCCCGCAGAACATCATCTACGAGGCGGCCCTCTCCTTCCTCGGCGTGGGCGTCGACCCCAGCACACCGAGTTGGGGAGCGATGATCAGCGACGCCACGACGATCTTCAAGGAGGCCTGGTGGTTCATGACCTTCCCGGGCCTCGCGCTCCTGTTCACGGTCCTCGCCTTCAACCTCGTCGGCGACGGCCTCCAGGACGCGCTGAACCCCAGGACGGGGAAGTAGGTTCTCCCTGCACTTGCGAGACCAGACGTACGTTCCGCACACGGGGCCCACGGCCCCGAGACGAAAGGAAGTTGCATGACCAGAAGCACGCTTCGACCGCTCCTCGCGAGCGTCGTTGCCGCGCTCGCCCTCGTCGTGGCCGCCTGCGGCGGCAGCAGCAGCAGCTCCGGTGGCAGCTCGAGCTCCTCGGGAGGGGGAGCCGCGGCGAACCAGGAGACCGGCGGCGGCAAGACGGGCGGCGTCCTGCGCCAGCTCGGGTCGTCCGACGTCGACTACCTCGACCCGGGCCACACCTACTACACGGGCGGCTACCAGGTCCTGTACCCGACCCAGCGCACGCTGTACAGCTTCAAGCCGGACAACGGCAAGGATCCGGTTCCGGACCTCGCGGCGAGCAAGCCGGAGATCTCCCAGGACCTCAAGACGATCACCGTCCACCTGCGGAAGGGCGTCAAGTTCAGCCCGCCCGTGAACCGCGAGGTGACCTCGAAGGACGTCAAGTACGCCTTCGAGCGCTTCTTCTCGATCAACGTCGGCGGTCAGTACCCGTCGTACTTCAGCTCGATCGTCGGGGCGCCGTCGAAGCCGACGACGGGCGTCAAGCCGATCTCCGGCATCACGACGCCCGACGACCAGACGATCGTGTTCAAGCTCAAGGATCCGCTGGCGGTCAGCGTCGCGTCGGCGCTCGTGATGCCGATCAGCGCGCCGGTGCCGGAGGAGTACGCGAAGAAGTTCGACGCGAAGAACCCCTCGACGTACAACACCCACGTCGTCGCGACCGGCCCGTACATGGTCAAGAACGACGCGTCGGGCAGCCTCGTCGGCTACCAGGCCGGCAAGTCGATCGACCTCGTCCGCAAGCCGAACTGGAGCAAGTC
>JABFWJ010000189.1 GCA_013362295.1 Thermoleophilia bacterium | reverse complement strand
CGGCAAGACCGATCGCCTAATCACCCGCTTCGAACGGGCACGCGCGGCAGGGACGAAGGTGGTGGCGCTGAAGCCGGCGCGCGACGGCCGGCACGCGCCCGACCGGATCGTCAGCCACTCGGGACGCGAGATCCCCGCGGTCTCGGTCCGCTCGCTCGTCGAGGTCGACGATCTCGGCCGC
Source organism: Thermoleophilia bacterium (assembly GCA_013362295.1). Taxonomy (GTDB): domain Bacteria; phylum Actinomycetota; class Thermoleophilia; order Gaiellales; family Gaiellaceae; genus PALSA-600. The sequence continues at coordinate 2,317 of JABFWJ010000189.1, read as the reverse complement.
GCGAACGAGCTCGTGCTGATCGACGAGCTCCAGTTCTTCGAGCCGGAGCTCGGCGCGACGGTTGCGTCACTCCGAGCCGCCGGCGTCGAGATCCTCGCCGTCGGGCTCGACCGGGACTTCCGCCGCGAGGAGTTCGAGACCACCGCCTCCCTCGCGCGGGCCGCCTCGCGGGTCGTGCCGCTCACGGGCATCTGCTCGCGCTGCGGGAACGAGGCCGTCCTCACGCAGCGCCTGATCGACGGCGTCCCGGCTCCGCTGGAGGCGCCGAGGCTCCTCGTCGGCGACGCCGGGCTCTACGAACCGCGCTGCGAGCGCTGCTGGATCGAGGAACGCGGTGTCGAGGAACGCGGTGCCGTCCGGGCCGGTCCCTAGGGTCCGTCCCCCATGACCACCGTCGCTCTCCAGCCGCTCCGGATCGACGAGGCCGTCAGGTCGACCGACGACGTCGTGAACATCCTCGACAAGGGCTTCCTGGCCCTCGACGGCGCGTTTGCCTCCGACCTGGCGGTCTCGAACGGCGCGCGCGTCTCGTTCAACCTCGCCTCCCAGGAGATGACGGCACGGGACGAGGGGCTGATCCGGTTCCTGATGCGCGACCATCACGGGTCGCCGTTCGAGCACGGCTATTTCAGGTTCATCGTCAAGGCGCCGCTCTTCGTGGTGCGTGAGCATCACCGGCATCGGGCGGGCCACTCCTACAACGAGTGGTCGGGCCGGTACTCGAAGATGAAGGCCGAGTTCTACATCCCGAGCAACGTGAGGACCCAGGTGGGCAAGCCGGGCGCGTACACGTTCGAGCCCGTCGACGAAGCAACCCGCGAGGCCGCGCGCGGGGAGATCGAGCGCCAGTCGCTCGAGGCCTTCGCCGCCTACGAGCGGATGCTGGAGCTGGGCGTGGCCAAGGAGGTGGCGCGGACGGTCCTGCCGCTGAACATGTACACGACGTACTACTGGAGCTGTAACCCGCGCTCGCTGATGCATTTCTGCTCGCTGAGGAACTCGGAGTTCGCCCAGTACGAGATCCGCGAGCTCGCCCGGGCGGCCGAACGCTTCCTGGAGCGGCTGATGCCGGTGACCCACGCCGCCTTTGTCCAGAACGGCCGGACAGCCCCGTAGGACGAAAGATCCCCCTTAATGGGGCCGCAACGACGGCCCTAACACGTTAGTAACAGTTTGTCACTAAGTTCTTGGTTACCCGGGACGCCGGACAAGGAATAAAGCCAGGAACCGAGGCGTTTTTACGAGTGATGGCCGACGCGCAAACCGCGCGCGCCGTCTCCTGCGAAGACAGATCGACACGAGTTAGGAGTTCGTTGACCCAAATCAGCATGACCACGGCTGTGCACGACGCCCTCGAGGCGCTCCTCCACCTGCGCGCAGAGCACGGGACGATCACCTCTGCCGACGTCGCGGAGGCCGTCCTCGTCCACGACCTCGACGAAGCGGAGGCCGAGGCCCTCGAGCACGAGCTCGAGAACCACGGCGCCGCGCCGGAGGCCGAAGAGGAGGAGTTCGAGCTCGACCTGAGCGTCGGCACCAGCCTGTATACGACCGATTCCTTCCAGATGTTCCTGAACGAGGCCGGCCGCTACCCGCTGCTCACCGCGGCGGAGGAGGTCGAGCTCGCCAAGCGCATCGAGAAGGGCGACATGGCCGCCAAGGAGCGGATGATCAACTGCAACCTGCGCCTCGTCGTCTCGATCGCGAAGCGCTACCAGACGCAGGGCATCACGCTCGGCGACCTCGTCCAGGAAGGCGTCCTGGGCCTGATCCGCGCAGCGGAGAAGTTCGACTGGCGCAAGGGCTTCAAGTTCTCGACGTACGCGACCTGGTGGATCCGGCAGGCCGTGCAGCGTGGTGTCGCCAACAAGGCGCGCACGATCCGCATCCCGGTGCACGTCGTCGAGCGCGAGCAGAAGGTCTCCCGCGCGCGCCGCGAGCTCGTCGCGACGCTCGAGCGCGACCCGACGCCCGAGGAGATCTCGGCGCACTCGAAGCTGCCGCTCAACCACGTCGAGGAAGTGCTGGCCGCCGCGCGTGCGGTCGCGTCGACCGACATGCCGGTCGGCGACGACGGCGACGCGTCGTTCGGCGACCTGATCGCCGGCACCGGCCCGTCGACGGAGGAAGAGGCGTCGTCCTCGCTCCGCGACCTCGCCGTCCGCCAGGCGGTCGCCAACCTGCCGGACCGCGAGCGCGACGTGATCGAGCTCCGCTTCGGCCTCGTCGGCGACGGCCCCGCCTCGCTCGAGGCGATCGGCAAGCAGCTCGGACTGCCGCGCGAGCGCGTGCGTCAGATCGAGACCGAGGCCCGGCG
>JABFWJ010000382.1 GCA_013362295.1 Thermoleophilia bacterium | reverse complement strand
GGAGCGGAAGAGGCCCTCCAGGTTCGCGTCCTCGGCGGCGTGCGCGAGCGCGAGCCACTGCTCCCAGGTCACGCCCTCCTGGCCCTCGATCATGAGGTTGATGCGCATCACTCGGGCGTGACGTACGCCGCCGTCAGCCCTCCGTCGACGAGGAACGTCGAGCCGGTGACGTACGAGGACTCGTCGGAGGCGAGGAAGAGCGCGCCGTTGACGACCTCGCGCGGCTTGGCCAGGCGCCCCATCGGCCAGTGCGTGCGCCGGCGCTCGAGGGCGGCGGGATCGTCGCCGAAGATCGAGAGCAGGAGCGGGGTCTCGACGGGCCCGGGGCAGAGCGCGTTGACGCGGATGTTCTCGCGGGCGAACTGCACCGCGAGCTCGCGCGTCATCGAGAGGACGGCGCCTTTCGACGCGGTGTACGAGATCTGGCTCGTCGCTGCGCCGAGGATCGCCACGAAGCTCGCGACGTTGATCACGCTGCCGCCGCCGCGTCGCTGCAGGTGCGGGATGCCGTGCTTGCAGCAGAGGAAGACGCCCTTCGTGTTCACTGCCTGCACGCGGTCCCACGCCTCGACGCTCGTGTCGAGGACCGAAGCGTCGTCGCCCGGCGAGATGCCCGCGTTGTTGTAGAGGACGTCGATGCCGCCGTAGCGCTCGGCGGTCGCGTCCATCATCGCCTGCACGCTGGCCTCGTCGGCGACGTCGACCTGGTGCCCGAACGCGTCGCGTGCTTCGTCGGCGGTGTTCTGCGCCGCGTCGCCATCGATGTCGGCCACACAGACGCGCGCGCCCTCGGCGCTGAAGAGGAGCGCCGCTTCGCGGCCCATGCCTCCGCCGGCGCCCGTGATCACGCAGACCTTGCCGTCGAGACGACCCATGGTCAGCCCTCCGTCGAGTAGAAGACGTTCTTGAGCTCGGAGTAACCGTCGAGTCCATGCATGCCGAGCTCGCGTCCGAAGCCCGATTGCTTGAAGCCCCCGAAGGGCGTCGAGACCCGGACGGAGCTGTTCGAGTTCACGCTCAGGACGCCGGTCTCGAGTGCGCGTGCGACCCGCAGGGCGCGGGCGCCGTTCTCCGTCCAGATCGACCCGGACAGGCCGTAGGGCGTGTCGTTCGCGATGCGGATCGCGTCGGCTTCGTCGTCGAACGGGATCAGCGCCGCGACCGGGCCGAAGACCTCCTCGCGTGCGACGCGGTCGTCGTTCGAGGCCTCGACGAGCGTGCACGGGAACCAGAAGCCCTTGCTGTTCGGTGCGTCGCCCTGGAAGAGCGGCTGTGTGTCGACGAAGCTCGCAACCGTCTCGCGATGCTGCTGCGAGATCAGCGGGCCCATCTCGGTCTGCTCGTCTGTCGGGTCGCCGACTCTCACGTTGCGCGTCGCGTTCACGAGCAGGTCCGCGAAGCGCTCGTAGGCGCTGCGCTCGACGAGGATGCGCGAGCGTGCGCAGCAATCCTGGCCGGCGTTGTCGAAGACCGCATACGGCGCGGCCGCCGCGGCGCGCTCGAGATCGGCGTCGGCGAAGACGATGTTGGCGGACTTGCCGCCGAGCTCGAGCGTGACGCGCTTGATCGTGTCGGCCGCGCCCTTCATCACGCTGCGCCCGACCTCGGTCGATCCGGTGAAGCCGATCTTCGCGACGTGCGGGTGCTCGACGAGCCGCCGGCCGACGACGCGGCCCTTGCCGACCAGCACGTTGATCACGCCTTCGGGGATCCCGGCCTCGAGCGCCAGCTCGGCGAGCCTGAGCGCGCTGAGCGGCGTCAGCTCGGCGGGCTTCAGCACCACGGTGTTGCCACAGGCGAGTGCGGGGCCGAGCTTCCACGAGGAGATGTTGAGCGGGAAGTTCCAGGGGACGATCAGCCCGACGACGCCGAGCGGCTCGCGAAACGTCATGTCGATGCCGCCCGCGACCGGGATCGTCTCGCCGTGCTTCTTGTCGACCGCACCGGCGTAGAAGTGGAAGACGTCGGCGACCATCCCGACCTCGGCGCGCGCGCCGGCGATCGGCTTGCCGACGTTCTGCGACTCGATCCGGGCGAGCTCCTCGCCGTGCTCCTCGACGAGCGTCGCAAGGCGCCGCAGCAACCGCCCGCGGTCGCGCGGCGAGACGTCACGCCAGGGCCCGAACGCCGCCTGCGCCCGCGCAACCGCGGCGTCGGTCTCGTCGAACCCAGCCTCATCGAGCGTCGCGATCGTCTCCTCGGTGGCGGGATTCAAAACGGTAACCGTCACGAGCGCGATTCAACCACGACGCGAGCCCCCGTCGTTTGGCGAAGGGACGTGGCCCCGAAGTGCGAGTCTTGATTCGACGAACTCGCGGTAAGCGAGCCGAGCTGTCGCAGGGTTGCTGCCGATGATCCCGAGAAGCGCTGACGGGGTGTGGAACCGGCGCGGGTGCTCTACGCCGATGGTTGCCGGGTAGCCGCACCACTTCCGTTGGCGTTCGTTTGGCGCCGGCGGCGCGGCGCTGAGGTTCAGGTCTACGTACGAGCACGCGATCAGCACCGCGGCCTCCGTCTTCAGCTCACGCGCGAAGAACGCGTGCCGGAAGAGGTGACCTTGTCGCGTTTGCCCGTAGATCACGTGGATCCAGCGTGAGTAGCCGCCGTGGAGCTCGCGCATGCCCTCCGATAAACCGCCCTCCTTCAGGCGGACAACGAAGTGATGGTGATTCCCGACAAGCGCCCACGAAAGCGTGTCCCAGTTGTACTTCGTAGACACGCGCCGGTACATCGTCAGGAAGCGCTCGTGCTGGAGTTCCGTTTCGAAGAGCGTGCGGCCGTAGGTGCCGCGAGAGCTGACGTGGTAGTAGCCCTGCGGGTTGATCGGCAATCTTGGCGGCATGCAGCGACCGTAGACGCGCCCCTTCGTCGCCGCATCGTCTTTGGACGAAACGTCACAGTCTTGTGACGTCGTTTGGCGACGGGACTTGTCGCCCGGAGCCCCGTCCAGAAGGGCTATTTGCGGTTTGTGGCGCGGTATTCGTCTGCTTCGCGGACGAGCGTTTCGAAGAGCGCCATGTCTTCGCCTGCTTCGGGGTGCCACAGGACTCCCAGCGTGAAGCGGCGCGTTGGGTCTTCGAGGGCTTCGACGGTGCCGTCCGGGGCGCGGGCTGCTTCGCGGAGGCCGCTGCCGAGCTCGCCGAAGCCCTGGTGGTGGTGCGACTTCACGTCGTGACGATCCCCGAGAATCGACGACAGCCGCGTCTCCGCGAGCACCTCGACGTCGTGTTCCGCGAAGGTGCCCGGCGTCTCCTTGTGGACGTTCGTGCCGACACGATCTGGCACGTGCTGCTCGAGGTCGCCCCCGAGCGCGACGTTCAGCACCTGCGAGCCACGGCAGATGGCGAGGACCGGCATGTCGCGGGCGAGCGCCTCCTGCATCAGCCCGAGCTCGAACTCGTCGCGCTCGCGCACGACGCCCACCGTCTCCGCGTGCGCTTGCGCGCCGTAGAGATCAGGGTCGAGGTCGGAGCCGCCGGAGAAGATCAGCCCGTCGAGGCGCTCGACCGTCTCGGCGACGTCGACGCCGGGGGGCACGAGCAGCGGCACACCGCCCGCGCGCGTCACCGCGCGGAGGTAATCCGCCGGAACAAGCGCGGTCTCGAGTTCCCACGCGCCGAAAGCCGCGTGCGTCAAGTACGTCGTGATGCCGACGACGGGCTTACCCACGTTCGTACAGCCGCTCTCGTTCCCAGTTCGTCACGACGCGATCGAACAGCGCCTGCTCGGTCCGGGCGTAGTTGAGGTAGTGGTCGACGACATCGTCGCCGAACGCGGCGCGCGCCATCGTTCCGTTCTCCAGCGCGGCGATCGCGTCACGCAGCGTGGACGGGAACCGGTCCGCGGATGAGGCGTACGCGTTTCCTTCCAGCGGAGGGCCAGGCTCGAGCGAGTTCTCGATTCCATGCAGCCCGGCGGCGAGGAGCGCCGCGAACGCGAGGTACGGGTTGACGTCCCCACCGGGAATCCTCGTCTCGATGCGCAGGGCCGATCCTGAGCCCAGGATCCGGAAGCCGCACGTTCGGTTGTCGCGCCCCCAGGCGAGTGTCGTCGGCGCCCAGGATTCGGCGGCGTAGCGCTTGTACGAGTTCACGTTCGGTGCGAAGAAGATCGCGAGCTCACGCGCGCACGCGATCTGACCTGCGAGGTACGCGCGAAAAACGTCGCTCTCGCCCGCGAACGCGCTCTCGCCGCCGCGCCAGAGCGACGAATGGATGTGGCACGACGAGCCGATCCAGGTGTGGTCGGGCTTGGCCATGAACGTGATCGAGCAGCCGTTCAGGTGGGCGATCTCCTTCGCGCCGTTCTTGTAGACGACGTGGTTGTCGGCCATCGCGAGCGCACCCGCGTAGCGGAAGTTGATCTCCTGCTGACCGGGCCACGCCTCGCCTTTGGACGTCTCGACGGGTATTCCGGCACCGTGCATGCCGTTTCGGATCTGCCGCAGCAGCGGCTCGTCATAGGTCGAGGCGAGAATGTGGTAGTCGAGGATGTACGGGACCGAAGGCGTGAGGTCGACGTACCTTTTCGCGTGCGCCTCACCGTACGACTCCCGCAGCAAGTAGAACTCGAGCTCCGACGCGAACATCGCCTCGTAGCCGAGCGCGGCCGCGCGCTCGACCTGCGCGCGGAGAACCTGCCGCGGCGACGGTCGCACCGGCGATCCGTCCGCCCACGCGACGTCGCACTGGACCATCGAGGTCGCCTCGAGCCACGGAATGCGGCGCAGCGTTTCGAGGTCCGGCACGAGCTCGAAGTCGCCGTAGCCCCGCTCCCACGAGGCGATCTCGTACCCAGCCACCGGATCCATCTCCATGTCGAGTGCGAGCAGGTAATTGCAGCCTTCCGTTCCGTGCCCGTGGTCGATCTGCTCGAAGAAGAAGTCGCGATGCAGGCGCTTCCCGAGCAGACGTCCCTGCATATCGGTGAACGCCATGATCACCGTGTCGATCGATTCGTCGGCTCGGAGCTCGTCCACCGTCAGCACACTGCCCTCCTTCGTGGAGGGAGCCGGCGCGCGCCGGCTCCCTCCGATCAGGTATCTCGGAGCGATCCTACGCGGACGAGGGTGCCGTCCCCGTGGCGCCGCCCGGCTCATACTGCGCTTCGATGCGTGCGAGCTCCTCCTCGCTGCCTTGGGCGATCGGGCCGGTGAACCAGTTGCGTGCCGAGAGCAGCCACCAGCCGCCGACGAGCGCGAACGTCCCGAGCACGGCGATCGGCGCGTAGTTGAACGAGACCCAGGTAAACGAGTCGTTCCAGGGCACGCCCGCGGGGCTGAGCGGGAGGATGAAGAGGATCGCGATGAACGCCACCCACACACAGGCGATCGTCCCGATCCAGCGATAGTGACGCCCCAGCGACCAGTCGCCGGGCTCCCAGGCGTCGCCGTGACGCAGCCGCAGGAAGATCGGGATCGCATACGCGATGTAGAGCCCGATCGTCGCGATCGAGGTCACCGCGGCGTAGGCAACGGCGCCATTCGTGCCGAAGTACGCCGGGAAAGCGGCGAGGAATGCGAGGACGGCGATGGCGATCGCCGCGAAGTACGGAACGCGTTGCGCGTTCAGCCGACGCCACAGCTGGTGCCCCGGCACCGCCCGATCGCGTGAGAACGCGTACATCATCCGGGACGCCGACGTGATCGACGACATCCCGCAGTAGAACTGCGCCCCGACCGTGATGAAGAGCATCACCTTCGCCGTCGTCGTCCCGAGTGAGTCGAGGAAGACCTGCTTGACCGCGAACGTGCCGGCGCCGCCTGTCGCCTTGAAGTCCTGGATCGCGAAGGTCACGCCGAGCGCGAGGATGTAGCCGAAGACTGCCGACACGACGATCGACATCACGACTCCGCGGGCGGCTGCGCGCGAGGCGCCCTTCGTCTCCTCGCTCATGTGCGCCGACGCGTCGTAACCCGTGTACGTGTACTGCGCTTGCAGCAGCCCGAGGAGCAGCACGTACCAGATCCACGCGTGCGAGAAGCCGCTGTTGTTGATCGTCTTCGAGAACACGGTGCCGACCGACTGGTGATGGTCAGGCTTGAAGACGAGGAACGCGACGATGATCAGCACGCCGAGGCAGTGCCACCACACCGAGATGTCGTTCAGCAACGCCACGAGCTTGACGCTGAAGATGTTCATCAGCGCGTGCGCCGCGAGGATCGCCGCATAGACGTAGATCACCTCGTGCGAGTTGCCATCGAACGTCCCCGGCCACAGCAGCTGCAGCAGCGCGTCGGTGAACACCGCCGCGCCGTAGTCGATGCCGGCCGTGATCGCGATCTGCCCGATCAGGTTGAACCAGCCGGTGAACCAGCCCCAGCCGGCGCCTCCCAGCTTCGAGGACCAGTAATAGAGGCCGCCCGCCGTCGGGTACTTCGAGGCGATCTCCGCCATCCCGAGCCCGACGATGAGCACGAAGAACGAGACGACTGGCCAACCGTAGGCCTCCATGACCGGGCCGCCGTAGTTGATGCCCTGGTAGTACAGGGTCAGCGTCCCGGACAGGATCGAGATGATCGTGAACGAGATGGCGAAGTTCGAGAACCCGCTCATCTTCCGAGACAGCTCCTGGGCGTACCCGAGAGCGTGCAGCATGCGTGTGTCCTTGTCGTGCCCGTGGCTGACTTCCACCTGACCTCCTCTGGGGATTCGTGCCGGATGGTGCAGCTCGATTCTCCGACACCCGGCGGTCGGCGCACAAGGAGCGGTCGGTAGTTTTCGTCCGTGCGCAGCTTTCGCTACGTCGTCTGCGACGTCTTCACCGACGTGCCGCTCGCCGGGAACCAGTTGGCGGTCTTCACGGACGCGCGCGATCTCGACCAACTCACGATGCAGGCACTCGCGCGTGAGCTGACCTACTCCGAAACGGTCTTCGTGCTGCCGCCCACCACCGACGACGCGGACGTGCGCATCCGCATCTTCACGCCCGGGGTCGAGCTGCCGTTTGCCGGTCATCCGACGCTCGGCAGCGCGTTCGTCCTCGGCGGCCCGCTCTCGAAGGTCGTGATCCGGTTGGAGACGGGCGTCGGCGTGATCCCGGTCGAGCTCGAGCGTGAGGGCCCCCGCATCGTCTTCGGGGTCATGGAGCAGCCGATCCCGCGCATCGAGTGGGTGGCCGATCCCACGCCGATCTTCGCGGCGCTCGGTGTCTCCGGCTCGGGTCTACCGGTCGAGCGGTACGACCTGGGCCCCGGACACGTCTACATCGAACTCGGGTCGCCGGCCGAGGTGGCCGCGCTCGTACCGGACATCGCGGCACTCGCCCGCGCCACCCCCGACGGCGTCAACTGCTTTGCGCGCGACGGCGACGGGTGGAAGACGAGGATGTTCGCGCCCAACCACGGGGTCGTCGAGGATCCTGCGACCGGGTCGGCCGCCGGGCCGCTCGCCGTACATCTGGCGCGGCACGGGCGGATCGAGTTCGGCGAGCGGATCAGGATCTCGCAGGGGGCGGAGCTCATGCGCCCCTCGACCCTCTACGCGCAGGCGGACGGAAGCGCCGCCGCGATCGAGCGCGTCCTCGTCGGCGGATCGGCGGTCACCGTCGCCCGCGGACAGTTCAGCTTCTGAACGACGCGATCCGCTCGAGCGCCGGGTCGTCGAGCTCGTCGACGCGGAGGATCCGCTCGAAGCTGCAGTCGCCGTCATGGTGGTTCCTGCTGGCGGCGATCGTCGCGATGAGCGCAAGCCGCGGGCGCGGCGCTCCGGGTCGACGCACGCCTCTCGGCCGACGTCGCCGTCACTCCGGTCCGCGCCCCGACGTGAGTCGCTCGAGCGTTACGTGTTCGATCTCCGGCAGCTCGACGGCGAGCGCCGTCCAGAAGACGCCCCCGTTTCGGGAGACGTAGAGCCGGTTGCGGGCGGCATAGACGAGCACGTCCGGATCCTCCTCTGCGATCGCAACGGAGCGGCCGGGAGGAAGGCCGCGGCCGGACTCGCGCCATGTCGTGCCGGCGTCGTGTGAGACCACGAGCGGCGGCTTCGCGTCGACGACCGCAGCGACCGTGGAACCGACGCTTGCAGCCGCGACCACCCGCGGCAGGTTCAGCGGAGGTGCGCCGGCGGGGACGACGTCCCCGTCCCACGGCTCGACCTCGTCCGTGTCGAGGTCGACCGTGAACGAGCCGGCCGCCGTCGCCACGAGCACGTTCACTGTGACAGCACCGACGCGACCACGGCCGTTGCCCGGCGTGCGGCTCCCGGCGGCGAGAACCCGGCGTTGCGCGCCACGATGTAGGCGGCGGAGAAGGCGTCTCCCGCACCGGTCGGATCGACGTCGAGCGCGTGCGCCGGGATGAACTCCGAGTGGCCGCCGTAGTAGACCGTCGAGCCGCGCGAGCCCTGCGTCAGCAGCACCTCGCGCACCCCGAGCGCGGTTGGGTCGCCGACGACCGCAGCCTCCTCCTCGGCCAGCTTGAGCACCCACACGTGGCGGAGGATCTCGGGGTCGAAGTCGGCGTCGAGCCGAAGCGGTCCCGGCTCGGGCACGCGGACGAGTCCCTGGGCGTCGAGCAGTACGCGGTGCCTGCGTGCCAGCGCTGCGATCGTCTTCGTCGGGAACTCGTGACGAGAGAGCGGCGCCACGTGCACCCAGCGCGCGGACGGAAGCTCCGGAAGATCCGACGGCTGCCAGGCGTCGCCGAGGGCGTCGACCTGCATTGTCCGCACATCGCCGTTGTAGGAGATCGAGAACGTTGCGGTCGATCGCCCGCGCACGTACCGCGTCGGCGTGCCGAGCCGGACGAGCGGCGGCAGGAGCGATGCGCGGTCAGCTTCGGCCGCGCGGGCGTAGATACGCGCCGGGACGCGGAGGCGCTGCAGTGCCCGCGCCCCGTGGAACGGGCCGCCGCCCGTACGCGGAGGCTTTCCCGGCAGCAGATCCCGCGAAAGGTTACCGATGAGCGCGATCACGCGCTCGCCAGTATGGGCCTCCTCGAAAGTGCGCGCGCGACCGCCGCGAACGTGAACGCCGCCGCGAAACTCGGCAGGGACGCGCCGCCCCACGGCAGTGCGTGCGGATCGGCATGCGCGACGAGGCCCGTCCACCATCCCGGGCCGACCGGCGCGAGCCACTGGTAGAGGCAGAACCCGGCCAGCCAGGCAACCAGCATCTCGGGCCGCGCCTCCGGCGCGCGGAAGACGTCGTCGCGCGCGTAGTGCCGCCCCGCCAAGAGCCAGTCGGCCAGCAGCACCGCGAACAACGGAACGAAGAACGAGCCGAGGAGGAAGAGGAAGGGCTGGTAGTTGCGCAGGTCGATCACGAGGGCACCGCCCGTCGCGACCGCGGCGACCGCCGCTACGAGCGCACGCTGCGGCACGCGCGGCAGCAGATTCTGCAGGCTGACCGCACCCGAGTACACGTTCGCGAACGCCTCGTCGCTCTCGTCGACGGTCAGCGCAAGCAGCGCGAGCACGCTCGCCGCACCGCCGGCCGCGACCGCAGTGAGCAGACCCGGGGCATCGCTGATCTGCCGCGAGAGCGCGATCACCGCGCCGAGCCCGAAGAGGGGGATCGTCGGAATGAAGTAGCCCAGCCCGGCGCCCCAGAAGCCGGTAGCCCGCGAGCGCGCGAAGCGCGTGTAGTCCGCGACGAGGGGCGTCCAACTGATGACCGAGGCGAGCGCTAGATCGAAGCCCGGCCAGAACGCATGGGCACCGCCGCGCTGCCACAAGGCGACCGGATGTTGTCCGTGCAACGACCACCAACCGAGATAGAGCAGCGACGCGATCACGATCCAGACCGCGAACTTGCGCACGTACTTCCTGACGAAGCCCACCGGCCCGAGGAATGCGAGGCCCGTCGCGATCGCGCCGAAGAGGAGCTTCCAGAACGGCACTCCGCCGAATCCGAAGAGCTGTTCCGAGAGTGCGCTCGCACCCGTCGCGATGATGATCAGCTCGAAGATCGACCAGCCGAGGCACTGCACGATGTTGAGCGCCGTGGGCAGGTACGAGCCACGCCGGCCGAGCGGCGCGCGCATCAGCACCATCGTCGGCACGCGGGCGTCCGCCCCGATCAGGCCGCCCAGCCCGAGCAGGAGGCTGCCGACAACGGCGGCCGCAACGATCGCCGCGACGGCGACCGGCAACGAGAGGCCGAGCCCGGATTGCGAGGAGGGCAGGACCAGAAACGCGCCCGCGACGATTACGAGCAGCGAGACTGAGAGGTTCGACCAGAGCAGCAGCCCGTCCAGGACGCCGAGCACGCGCAGGCGTTCGGGAACGGGGTCGATGCCCCAGGACGGCGTGTCTGATTCGGGCAACTGCGCTCCCTTCGCCGGCATGATCCGGATCAGGTTCGACGGGTGTGATCTCAGCCCCGGTGGGCACCCCGGTGGTCGGTCCTAGACTAGCTGGCGGCGCAGGTGCACCCCTGTGTGCCGACACAGGAGCACACCTGCGCCGACACAGGTGCAGGTGCACACCTGCGTCGGCCTACGAACCGGGCATGTCCCGTCGCAGCACCTCCCAGGCCACGAGCTCGCGACAGACCCTGCGCGTGACGAAGAAGACCGCGACCGGAAGGACGAGCGCGGCGATCCGGTAGACCCAGACCTGGGCGACGTAGTCGATTCCGAGCCACACGTCGATCCGGTCGCCCGAGCCCGAGACGAAGATCAGGAAGACCCAAGTGACGAACGCAGCCCCGAGCGCGGTGCGCCAGGGGTTGTCGCGCGGCCGCTCGAGCAGGTTGTGGAACGCGTCGTCGCCGGCCACCTTCCGTTCGGCCCAGGGCCAGAGCGCGAGCACGAGGAGCACCGCCAGCGGAAAGGCCACGCCGCCCCAGAACGGGTTCGGGATCAGCGTGTAGTGGCCGATCGTGACGTCGAACCCCGGCATCAGCCGCAGCCCGCCGATCAGCCAGCCGAGGTACCAGTCGGGCTGTGCGCCGTTGGTCGCGTCCCCGACGTGGTAGGGGCCCCACAGCCACACCGGATTGATCTGCACGAGCCCGCCCAGCAGGAAGAGGACCGCGAAGACCGCGAGCATCAGGCCGATCGATCGCGGCGCCTGGCCGGGAAACGTCGGCACGCCCACGACCTGGCGCTCCGTTGTCCGCGGAGACTCGCGGAACTGCGTGTGGTGGCGCGCGGCGACGAGCGTGAGATGCAGCGCGAGGAGCGTGGCGATGACGAGCGGCAGGATCAGGACGTGGGCGATGTACATGCGCGGCCAGAAGTCCGCCGAGCCCGGAAACGGCCCGCCCCAGATCAGCATCGCGAGGTAGGCCCCCACGACGGGAATCGACATCGCGACGCTGTAGCCGATCGCGAGCCCCATCCCCGACAGGAGGTCGTCGACCAGCGAGTAGCCGAGGTAGCCCTCGAGGAACGCGGAGAAGAGCATCCCGAGGCCGAGCAGGTAGATGAGGTCGCGCGGCTTTCGGAACGCGCCCGTGAAGAACACCCGCAGCATGTGCAGCACGATCGCGGCGATGAAGAGGTTCGCCGCCCAGTGATGGGTCTGGCGCATCAACAAGCCGGCCTTCACCTGGAAGGAGAGATGCAGCACAGACGCATAGGCCCGGCTGACCGTCGCGCCGTCGAGCGGTTCGTACGGACCGTGGTAGGTCGTCGCCGAGCGCGAGTCGTCGAAGAACAACGTCAGGTACACGCCGGTCGCGACGAGCAGCATGAAGCAGTACAGCGCGACCTCGCCCAGCAGGAACGACCAGTGGTCCGGGAACACGTAGCGCAGCGCCTTGCGCACGAACGGGGCGCCGCCCGACCGTTGGTCGACGAAGCGAACGAGCCCGCGGATCATCGCTGTCTGACTCCCGACCAGGAAGGGCCGATCCGGCCGGTGAAGCCGCCGGCCGCGCGGAGGTTCCCGTCGCCGTCGACGAACAGCGGCAGTTGCGGCAGCGGACGGCCGGCGGGCCCGAACAGCACCTTGCCGCCGTCGGCCGGGTCGAATGTCGAGTAGTGGCAGGGGCAGACGAGCGCGGGGCGAGGTTCCGTCTGCGCGAAGGTCGGCTTGCGGTAGAGCGAGACGGCGCAGCCGGCGTGGGTGCAGATCTTCGAGAACGCCACGATCCCTCGCGGCTTCGGAAGACGCACGACGACGAGGGGTGAGCCCAAGAGCTCGCGGCTCGCTCCCTCGGGGTACGCGGTGTAGAACGACTCCTCCTCGATGTCCGCGGCGGCGATCGGCTGGCCCGCGTCGTCGACGAGCCGCCGGCCGCGCCGCCACGGCGTGCGGTCGAGCTGCTCCGTGTCGAGCGCCGGGCCGAGCGACGCGGCGGGAGTGAGTGCCGCCAGCCCGAGCGTGCCGACGGCGCCCGAGCCCGCAAGCACGATCAGCTTCCTGCGCGTGAAGCGCGACCCGCTCTCCTCGACGATCTGCTCGATCGTCTGCTGCTCGTCCGGGTGCTCCGGCTCCGGGTACGGATGCGCGTTCTCCTCGGCGACCACGAGCCGGCGCGCGATCACCATGCACGCAACGGCGAGCAGCGCGAACGAGAGGCCGCGCGCGAGGCCGAGCCATTGCGTCTGGCTGCCGAGCCGGTCGAGCGCGTAGAACGCGATGAAGGCAGCGGCGCAGAGGGCGGCGGCCGCAAAGAGGCCGAGGACGACGTTCTCGGCGCGCCGGTCGGGCGTCCCCGCGGACACGACACGCGGCGCCGCAGGCCTGGCGCGGGACGGCCGGCGCCGGCCGAACGCGAGGACGACGGCCGCGATCAGGAAGTCCTTCACCCTCGTCACGAGCGCACCCGCCTCGCGAGCAGTGTGCAGACGCCGACGAGCGCGCTCGCTGCGAGCAACCACGTGACCATGCCTTCCGGCCACGGACCGAGATGGCCGAGCGCCCACCCGCCGCGGTCGTCCGGGTGCTTCGCGTACTGCACGTACGCGACGAGGTCGTCGAGCTGGCGGTCGCTGATCGCCTTCGGCGAGAACCGCGGCAGCAGGTACGGGCCCTGTCGGACCGCTTCCGCGATCTGCGTCGGCGTCGCGCGGCCGAGGGCCGGCACGCGCGCGCCCGTCACGTAGCCGCCGCGCGCGACGATCTGGTGGCACCCCGCGCAGTGCCCGGTGAAGAGCGTCAGCCCGGCGGCGACGTTCGCGTCGCGCCAGCGCGGATGGGGAATGGGGGGTCCGTTGCCGAGCGAGGCGACGTAGCGGACGAGCGCGCGCAGCTCCGGCTCCGAGAAGAGCACACGCGTTCGCGACGGGTGCGTCTGGGGGTCGTCGAGCGGCATGTACCCCGTGCGCAGATAGAAGTCCGCGCCGAGTGCGCCCGCATCGCGGAGCGACGGCGCCAGGCCCGGGAGGCCGTTTCCCAGTGCCCCGTGGCAGCGGCTGCAGTTCGCCGCGTAGAGGCTCTTCCCGTCCGCGGCATGGGCCGTCCCGCTCAGGGCGAGTGCGGACAGCAGCGAAACGAACAACGACCGCGTCACGAGAGCCGGCACGGAAGCTGATAGAGGGCACCGACCGCGTCGAGGACGACGATCACGAAGAAGAGCACGTTGCCGAGCAGCGCGGCCTCCGCGAAGAAGCGCAGCCTGCCGAACGGGCCCGGCGCGTCCTCCGGTGTATCGCGAGTCGCGCGGAACACGACGAAGGCAGCCGCCTCGGCCGCGAGAACGGCCGCGCCGGCGAGGATTGCGAGGGCGACCTCGAAGGCAGTCGGAGCCGGAACGTGACCCGCGCTGCAGGCGCCGTCGGCGACGAAGTAGCCGGCGACATGCTGCGCCGCCCACGCGAGCGGGCCGCCGAGGAGGGCGTACCACTGCAGCAGCTCGAGGCGCGTGCGCGTCACAGGTACGGCGAGACCTGGACGGCGAGGACGACCGCGGTGATCGTGTTCACGGCATGCCAATAGAACGTCGTGGCGCGCAATCCGACGAGGCGGTAGTTCGTGAGCCGCGACGAGATGCGGACCAGGAACCACGCGTTCAGCACGAGGCCTGCGAGCACGTGCGCATGGTCGGTACCGAGCAGGGTGAGATACACGGACGACCATGCACTCCCGCGGGGTGGATACACGTGCACGAGGTCGACGAAGTCGTGGAGTTGCCAGATCAGGTAGCCGAGCTCCACCGCGAACGCGAGCGCCAGGAGGCGCCACGCGCTTGCGCGGCGCCACTCGCGCGCTGCGCGCCACGCGAGCTGCATCGGGATGCTCGTGAGCAGGAGCGCCGCCGTCAGCAGGGTGGGCGTGAGCACCGGCGGCTTCGCCAGGTGCTGCGGCGGCCAGTGCGCGTTGTGCAGGCCGAGGTAGGCGTACGTCCCGATCAGCGTCCCGAACAGCGTCGCCTCGCTCGCGACGAACACTGCCATGCCCCACCAGCCGTTCGGGCGCGCCGGCCGGACGGGAAGTGCCGCCGTCGTCATGCCTCCTCCGGCTCCGCCGCGTGCCAGCCCGCGAGCATCAGGAGCGCGAGCGCGAGGAAGCCGCCCGCGCTCGCATAGTGCGACGTCAGCAGCAACGCGAACGCGATCGTCACCGAGACGGCGAGCGCGATCGGCCACGGGGACTCGGGCGGCATCTCGGCGATCTGGCTGAGCTCGGCGTCGTTGACGGTCGTCGTCGGCGTCTCGTGCCCGCCTGCGAGCACGAGCTCGTCGCGCTCGAGCCGCTCCAGGTCCTCCTGCCGCGCCTCCTCGTCCCAGTTGGGAGACGCGCTCCTCACGGTCGGGACGACCGCGAAGTTGTAGTGCGGCGGCGGCGACGGGATCGTCCACTCGAGCGTGCCGCCGTGGAACGGATCGCGCCCAGCGTACGGGCCGCGCCGTGCGCTCCACGCGATGTTGAGCGCGATCGCGAGCAGGCCGGCCGCGAGGACGTAGCCCCCGATCGTCTCGACGAGGTTGTACGCGTCCCAGCCGAGGCCGTGGTCGTAGGTGTAGACCCGCCGCGTCATGCCGAGCAGTCCGACGATGTGCATCGGGAAGAAGGTGAGCGCGGTGCCAGCGAACGTCAGCCAGAAGCTCAGCTGCGCCAGTCCTTCGTGGTACATCCGGCCGGTGACCTTGGGGAACCAGTAGTAGATCCCGCCGAGGAGCGGGAAGACGGCCGCTCCGAAGATCACGAAGTGGAAGTGCGCGACGACGAAGTACGTGTCGGTCGTCGCCTGGTCGAACGGGATCGCGGCGAACATGATCCCGCTCAGCCCGCCGAGGACGAAGAACGTGATGAACCCGCCGATGAACATCAGCGGTGCGCGGAAGACCGGCGTGCCGAGGTTGACGGTCAGCACCCACGCGTAGATCTGGATCGTCGACGGGACGACCACCATCATCGACGCGGCCGCGAAGAAGACGAGCGTCGCGGTCGAGATGCCGGTCGAGAACATGTGGTGCGCCCACACGCCGAAGCCGATAAACGCGACAAGCAGCTCTGCCATCGCGACGAGTGGGAACGCGATCATCCGGCGTCGCGCGAACGTCGGGATGATCGACGTCGCGATGCCGAACGCAGGCAGCACGATGATGTACACCTCGGGATGCCCGAAGATCCAGAAGAGGTGCTGCCAGAGGAGCGGATCCCCGCCGTGGGCGACGTCGAAGAAGTGGAAGCCGAGCTTCCGCTGCAGCTCGAGCAGGATGCAGTCCGCCGTCAACGCGGGCAGCGCGAAGATCAGCGAGAGCGCCGTCGCCAGCAGCGCGAAGCAGAAGAGCGGCATGCGGTTCCAGGACATGCCGGGCGCGCGCAGCTTGAAGATCGTCACGATCAGGTTGAGCGCGCCGATCGTCGTCGCGATGCCGTTGAAGATCAGCCCGAGTGCGTAGAAGTCGACGTTGTGCCCGCGGTCGTACTGGCGGAGGGACAGCGGGACGTAGTCGAACCAGCCGGCGTTCGGTGCCTCGTGGACCAGGAAGCTCGAGTAGATGAAGACGCCTGCTCCGAGGAAGAGCCAGAAGCCGAGCGCGTTCAGGCGCGGAAACGCCATGTCGCGCGCACCGATCATCAGAGGGACGAGGTAGTTCCCGAACGCGCCGGTCGTGATCGGGACGATGAAGAAGAAGATCATCGTCACGCCGTGCATCGTCATCAGCTGGTCGTAGGTCTCCGGGGAGACCAGGCGTTCGTCGGATTGCGCGAGCTGTGTGCGCATGAGCAGCGCCTCGACGCCGCCGGCCGCGAAGAAGACGAGTGTCGTCCAGAAATAGAGGAGGCCGATCCGCTTGTGGTCGACGGTCGTCAGCCAGCCGAGGACGCCCGGCCGCTCGAGCCAGATCTCTTCGAGCCGCTCGACGCGCTCGACGACGGCCATCAGCGAAGCGACTCCACGTAGCGCTCCAGCGCCCTCCACTCGCCGTTGCTCAGGTGGAGGTTCGGCATGCGGTTGCCGGGCTTGACGTGTTGCGGGTCGCGCAGCCAGGTGCGCAGGTTCGGCGGCGTGTTCGGCAACGTCAGCGCGGCGATCGTCCTGCGCGAGGCGAAGTGCGTCAGGTCAGGGCCGACGTTCGCGCGGGCCTCCGTGCCGCGAACCTGATGGCAGCCGGAGCAGTTCTTCGCGAACACGGGGCTGCCGCCGGGCGCAGGCTCGGCAGTTCGCGCGAGCCACGCGTCGAAGCGTGGCTTCGGTTCGGCGATCACCTCGACGGACATGTGCGCGTGCTGCAGCCCGCAGAACTCGGCGCACTGCCCGCGGTAGACCCCCGGCCGGTCGGCTTCGAGCACGAGCCGGTTCGCCCTGCCCGGGATCATGTCGGTCTTCCGGTTCAGCTCCGGGATCCAGAAGCTGTGGATCACGTCGGCGGTCGTCACGATCGCCGTCACCTTCGTGCGCACCGGGATGTGGATCTCGTTCGCGGTGACGGCGCTCGAGCCCCGGTAGCGCACCTCCCACCACCACTCGTGGCCGATCACGCGAACGGTCAGCGCCGTCGGCCGTTTTGGCGCGGCCGTCGAGCTCAGCACGAAGAGGTCGGACCACACGAAGAGCGCGACGAGCAGCACGATCGGGAGCGCGACGCCCAGCAGGAGGACGAGTTGCGTCGCCGTGCGCTCGCCGCGGCCGCCGGGGAGGTACGGCCGGTCACGGCGCACCCAGCCTAGGAAGAGGAGCGTCACGATGAAGCCGAAGCCGACGAGCGACACGCCGAGCATCACCCAGAAAAGGTGTGCGATCGACCGTTCGCCGTGCCCGCCGGGGTCGAGGCTGTTCTGGTTGCCGCCGCAACCCGCGAGCGCGAGGACCAGCGGGGGCGCGAGCAGGGCTGCGCGAGTCATCTCCGCGCCCCCGGTTACCCGTCAGAGCGTTGCCAACACCTCGTCGAGATCGGGCCAGGTCGTCGTGTCGATCTCGATCAGCCGGCCGCCGAGCGGCAGCGGCCGCCAGTCGCCCTGCGCAACCCGTTCCGCGATCTCGTCCGCCGCCTCGCGGTCGTAATGCACGGAGTGCCGGTGCGAGTCGCGGGCGAGCATCCGCTCGCGCAGGATCTCGGGCGCTGCCGAGACGTGCACCTGCGTGATCTGCGCGGGCGGAAGTGCCTCGAACAGATCTGTCCCTCGGAAGTTCCCCTCGGCGATCAACGAGACGCCGGCGGCGAGCAGCTCGTGCACGACCGCGAACTGGACGCGGAACGTCGCGACCCCGAGGCGCTGCGAGTCGCGCCGGTCACCGGCGACACCGAGCGCGTCGCCGAGCGTCTCCTTGAGCGCATCCTTGGCGATCAGCGGCAACCCGAGCCGCTCCTGGAGTGCGGCCGCGACCGTGGACTTCCCGGCTCCGGGCGGCCCGGTGACGACGACGAGGACTGGCAGCCGTGTCATGGAAACGACCATGATCCCCGACATGACGGAGGCGCTGGAACGCCAGCTGGAGGAGATGACCGCCGAGCTCCTCGACCGCTACGAGGAGCTGACGGTCCTGTACGAGCTCGGCGCGTCGCTCGCCTCCGAGTTCGACGTCGACCGCATCGCCGAGATCGCGGTGCGGCGCGCGGCGGAAGCAACCGGCGCGGGCAAGGGGATCGTCGCGCTCGAACGTGAAGACGGGCTCTACGCCGCGGCGCTCCTTGGTGCGGTCCGGCTGACCCCGGGGGGCCTGACCGAGTACGTCGCCCGCACCGGACGCGAGCTGCTGCTCCACGAGGACGAGCCCGGCCCCGACGGGGTGGCCCGCGACGTGGCCGACGGCGCCGTCCTCTCCGTGCCGCTGGCGCCGCCCGGCGACGCGTCGCCGCTCGGCGCCCTGACCCTCGCCACGAAGACGAACGGCGGGCGTTTCAGCGCCGGCGACGCCAAGCTCGCGAACGCGGTCGCGAGCCAGCTCGCGGCCGCGGTCTACCGCAGTCGCCTCGTCTCGTCGCTGCGCGCCACCGAGGCGGTCCGCCGCGAGCTCGAGATCGCGGCCGGGATCCAGCGCACGCTCCTTCCCTCCGCCCCGCCGGCGGTCGAAGGGGCCGAGATCGCCGCGCTCTGCATGCCCGCCGCGAACGTCGGGGGCGACTATTACGACTTTGTCGTGGACGGCGACGGGCGCGTCTCCTTCGTCATCGCCGACGTCGCCGGCCATAGCATCGGGTCCGCGTTGATGATGGCCATGGCTCGCAGCATCCTTCGGCGGGAGCTCGCCGAGGGCAACGATCCCGCATCGGTGCTGGGCGCGACGAACGGCGCGCTCTTCGACGACCTCGTGCGTTCGGCCCTCTTCCTGACAGTGTTCTGCGCCCGTTTCGACCCGGCCACGGGTCTGCTGGAGTACGCGAACGGTGGGCACAACCCACCGCTCGTGCGCCGCTCCGGCGGCGGCCACGTCGAGCTCGACGCGGACGGTGCAGCGGTCGGGATCCTGCGCGACGTCGACTTCGAGCCGGGAGCGCTCGCGCTCGACCCGGGCGACACGCTGCTCCTCTACACGGACGGGGTGACCGAGGCGATCGGCCCGGACGGCGAGCAGTTCGGAGAGGAGCGCCTGCGTGCGACGTTCGGCGACCTGCGCCCGCAGGAGCTCGTCGACACGCTCTACTCGGCCTCGCGTGCGCATGCGGGCGTCGGCTCGGCGCAGGGCGACGACGTCACGCTCGTCGCGGTGCGGAGGGAGGAGACCGCGTGAGCGCACGGCTCGTGATCGCTGACGACTCGAGCACGATCCTCGCGATGGTCGTGCTCGCGGTGGGCCGTGACGGCTACGAGCCGGCGACCGCGAACGACGGACTCGAGGCGCTCGCCGCGATCCGTGAGCACCGCCCAGAGCTGGTGATCATCGACGCGATGATGCCCGGTCTGACCGGCTACGAAGTCTGCGCGGCGATCCGGGACGATCCCGATGCGCCGAAGCCGTACGTGCTCATGCTGACCGCAGGCGGGCGGGAGATCGACCGGAAGCGAGCGGACGAGGTGGGCGTGGACGAGTTCGCCACGAAGCCGTTCAGCCCCTCGTGGCTGCGCTCCCGCGTCAAGGAGGTTCTTGGCGAGCCGTGACGTGGCAACAGCTGCTGGAGCCGCTCGCCGCGGAGGTCGACTACGAGGAGAAGCTCGACACCCTGCTCGATCACGTGGCAACGCTGACCGGGCTGCCCGCCGCCTACCTCTACGTCCTCGACGAGGGCGGCGATCACTTCCACCTCGAGCGGGGCCGGGCGCCGCACGGCGCACCCGCGGTGAATGCGCCGCAGGTCGAGGGCGGCGCCGAGGTGATCGAGCCGACCCCGGCGCTCGAGCTGCCGGTGACGCCGGAGGACGCCGAGCCGCGCGTCGTGCCGACGCCCGTCGGACGGCTGTACTCGTTCCCGCTCGACGGCGCGGGGCTCGTCCAGGTCGGGCCCGTCTCGCGCTCCGCTCCACGGCGGGCGCGCCGGGCGCTCGACGAGTCCGCGTTTCCGCTCGCGCTCGTCGTGCGCAAGGCGCGCGAGGAGTCGCTCCTCCGCAGCCGGCTCGCGGCGCTCGCCGCACGCGTGGACGCTGCGCAGAAGCTCGCCGGCTCGGCGCTCGACGTCGGGCGCTACGTCGCGCTGTTGCTCGAGCTCGCCCTCCGCTCGACACGAACGGAGGCCGGGTTCGTCGCGATCCTCGACGAGGACGGCCGGCTCCGGATTCGCGCCGAGCACGGGCTGCCCGAGGCGCTCGGCGCGCGGATCGATCTGAGCCCCGAGACTGGCATGTTCGACTGGTCGGCGGCGGCCGACAGCGGTGCGCTGTTCCCGCGCGATCCCGAGGCGCTCTTGGCCCTCGGGGTGCGCTCCGTGCTCGCGGTGCCGTTGATCGAGGGCCGTACGCCGCTCGGCGTCTTCGCGCTGCTCAACTTCGGCGAGTCCGGGACGTTCGACGAGGGCAGCCTCGCACTGCTCGAGACGTTCTCCGACCAGATACGGGAGATGCTGCACAACGACCGGCTCTTCCGCGACTTCGCGGCGCGCTACCTCGGCACGGTCAAGGGCCTCGCCCGCTCGCTGGACGCGCGGCGACCGCACACGGCCGGGCATCACGAGCGCGTGGCCGCGAACGCCGCGACGGTTGCGGCGGCGCTCGGGCACGGCGCGGAGGAGGTGGAGGCTCTCCGCACGGCCGGGCTGATCCACGACGCGGGCATGGCGGGCGGCGGCGACTACCAGGCCGACGTCGACCATCCGAGCGTCGGCGCCGGGCTCGTGGAGCAGCTGCCGCTCCATCCGTGGGTCGCTGCCGCGGTCGCGGCGCACCACGAGTGGTGGGACGGCTGGGGGTTCCCGCTGGGCAGCGCCGGCGAGGCGATCCCGCGCGCGGGCCGCATCCTCGCCGCCGCCGAGTTTCTCGACGAGATGTCGAGCGGCGACCCGGTGCGCGCGCCGTGGGGCGCGGAGCGGTTGATCGAGGAGCTGGGCGTTCGCTCCGGGACGCAGCTCGAGCCGGCGGTCGCCGACGCTGCGATCGGACTCCTTCGGCAGGATGCGCTCGTGCTCGGAGGAAGAGAGCAGTGATGGAGCACTCGGTGCGCGAGCAGGACGGCGTCACCGTGATCGCGCCGCGCGGGCCGATCGACGTGAGCGACGCGCTCACGCTGCGCGACCTGCTCGCGGGACCCGTTGGCGGCGCCGGCAACCGCGTGCTCGTCGACCTGTCCGAGGTCACGCTCGTCGACAGCTCGGGGATCGGCATCCTCGTGACGGCCCACCGCCAGGCGGAGGCGTCGGGCGCTGCGCTCGCGCTCGGCAATCCGGTCGGGCCGGTCGGACGGGTCTTCGAGATGACGCGGACGAACAAGCTGCTGCGGATCTATCCGACCGTCGACGAGGCACTGGCGGCGCTCCGCGGCGGGTGATCGCCTCGGGCTCGCTGACGATTCCGAGCCGGACGACGGCGATCGACGACGCGCGCCGCTGGTCGACGGGCCACCTGAGCGCCGCCGGCGCGTCGGCGGAGGCCGTCTGGGCCGTCGAGCTCGCGCTCACCGAGGCACTCTCGAACGTGATTCGCCACGGGTACGCCGGCGACGAGACGCAGCAGATCGAGCTCGAGCTCGAGCTTCACGACGACCGCCTCGAGCTGCGCATCACGGACTTCGGCGCGGCGTTCGACGAGGACGCCTACACGGAGCCCGATCTCGACGCTTCTCCGGCCGGTGGATACGGAGTGCACCTGATCGGGGAACTGATGGACGAGGTCCAGAGAACCGCAACAACCGGGCGCGGAACGTGCCTGCGACTCGTCAAACGCCGATGGAAGGAGACGAGATGAGTGATGTCACGCTGGTCGTCGAAGGCAGTTACCCCTACGTCACCGGTGGAGTCTCCACCTGGACGCAGCAGCTGATCACCGGGCTGCCGGAGGTCACATTCTCGGTCGCGCATCTCGGCGGAACAGGTGAGCCGCAGTACGACGCGCCGCCCAACCTCGTCGAGGTGGTCGATGTCGACCCCGAAACCGGTGACCTTCCCGACGCGCTCGTCTATCACGCGCTCGCCACCGGGGCGGCCAGCGACGCCGCTGCCCGCGCCGCGCGCTCGACCGGGCGCCGCTTTGTCTTGTCCGAGCACGGTCTTTCATGGCTCGAGGCGGAGCTCGGGATCGTCGCTTGCAAGCCGACCGGCGGAGCCGACCCGCGGCGCGTCCGCACACAGGCACGCACCGCCTACCGCGACGCATTCGCAGTCACGGCGGTCTGCGGCTGGAGCGCGAGACGGCAGGCGAGCCTCGGCGCCCGCGACGTGCACGTGATCGAGAACACCGCGCGCCCCGCGGGCGCGCCCCGTCACGCCGAGTCTCATCCACTCATCGGCTTTGTGGGGCGGGTGGTGCGCGTGAAGGACGTGGTGACCTTCCTCCAGGCGGGCCGGCTCCTCGCGGACGAGCTGCCGGCCGCGCAGTTCGTCGTCGTCGGCCCGCTCGACCATGAGCCCGGCTATGCCGAGCGGTGCATGGAGCTCGCGCGCACCCTGGAGCTGGACGTCGAGTTCACGGGAGCCGCCGATCCGGATGCGTGGTACCCGCGTCTCGACGCGCTCGTGTTGACGAGCCTCAGCGAAGCGCAGCCGCTCGTCGCCCTGGAGGCGATGGCGGCCGGCGTCCCCGTCGTCGCGACGAACGTCGGCGGCTGCCCCGAGCTGCTCGCGGGCTGCGGGCTCGTCACCCGAGCGCGCGATCCGCGCGCGACTGCAGCCGCGACGCTCCGGCTTCTGCGGGATCCCGACCTGCGCGATGCACTGACGCGGGCGGCTCGACGCAAGGTCGAGAAACGGCATCGCGTCGACTCGTTCCTCGGCTCGTTCGCCAAGCTGTACGAGGCGGCGGCGTAGCCGGGCTCTCCGTCCTCTTCTGTACCGAAGGCACGTACCCCTTCGTCGAAGGGGGCGTCGGCACCTGGTGCGACATCATCTGCCGCGAGCTTCCGCACGTGCAGTTCACGCTCTACGCGATCACCGGCAGCCCGGAGGTCACGTACAAGTTCGAAACGCCGGCAAATGCGCGCCGCGTCGTGCACGTCCCGCTCTTCGGGCTGCAGGATCCTGCTGAGCACTTCCACCGGGACCTTCCGTTGGCCGAGCTGCGCGCGCGCCGGGCGCGGACCGACGACCAGGCGATCGGCGAGCGGTTCCTGCCGCTGCTCGGGGCGCTCCTCGACGGGCTCGCGGTCACGGGCCCGGAGATCCGGGACTACGGCGTGACCGTCCACGAGCTGTGGCGGTGGTTCGCAGAGCACGACTGGCGGAGCACCTGGCGCTCGCGGCTCGTCTACGAGACGTTCGCCGAGCACGTCCGCGCGCATGCGCCCGCAGACGATCGGCCGACCGTCGCGGATCTCAACATCACGCTGCACTGGCTGTCGTCGTTCCTGCTGCCGCTCGCCGCGCCGGTGCCGCGCGCCGACCTCGTGCACGCGACGATCGCCGGCTTCGCGGCGCTGGCGGGCATCGTCGCGAAGCACCGCGACGGGACGCCGTTCCTCGTGACCGAGCACGGCGTGTTCGTCCGCGAGCGCTACATCTCCGTCTCGTCGGCGGAGTTCAGCCCGTTCTCCAAGCGCTTCCTGATGGCGCTCTCCGGCTTCGTCGCGCGCCTCGTCTACGCGCACGCGGATCTGGTCGCTCCCGTGGTCGAGTTCAACCGGCGCTGGGAGCTGCCGTGGGGCGCCGACCCGGCGCGCGTCCGCGCGATCTACAACGGCGTCGACCCGGGCCTGTTCGTCCCCAAGCCGAAGCCGCCGGAGACCGCCGGGGCTCGGGTCGCGGTCGCGGCCGCGCGCATCTACCCCTTGAAGGACATCGAGACGATGATCCGCAGCTCGGCGGTCGCGCGCGAGCTCGTCCCGGGGATCCGCTACCTCCTCTATGGCTCGCTCGACGCGGACGTGCCGTACGTCGAGCGCTGCCGCGCGCTGATCGCCGAGCTCCGCCTCGAGGACACCTTCGAGCTGCGCGGCTTCCACTCGAAGCCGCCCGAGCTGTACACCGAGGGCGACATCTGCGTGCTCTCGAGCATCTCCGAGGCGTTCCCGTACACCGTGCTCGAAGCGATGTCGTGCGCACGGCCCGTCGTCGGCACCGACGTCGGCGGCGTGAAGGAGGCGCTCGACGGGTTCGGCCTCGTCGTCCCCCCGCGCGACCCGGAGGTGTTCGGTCGCGCCGTCGCCGAGCTGCTGTCGGACGACGAGTTCCGTCGCGAGCTCGGGCGGCGCTGCCGGGAGGAGGTGCTCGCCAGGTACCGCATCTCGAACTCGGTGAACGCCTATCGCGACGCGTATCTCGAGCTCACGCGCAGGGCTGTCGCGGCGTGACCCAGGCGCTCGTCGAGTTCGTCCTGAAGGAGACGACGCGGCCGCTCGACCGCTGGGCCGTCGCCGCGACGCTCGAGAGTGGCGGCATCCGGGATGTCGACGCCAGGACGCGCTACGGCAAGCGCGACGTGTTCGACCTTGCCGACGACATCCTCGCGCGTTGCCTCGAATTGCCCCCGCCGGCGCGCGTGGTCGTGGACGACGAGGCCGAGCCGCGCTGGGAGACGGCGAAGCGGTTCCTGCGCGGCGGCTTCTTCTTCGTACAGCTGGCGCTGCAGCTCGGGAGCCTCGTGCTGCTCGGCTACGGCCTGTGGGCGTCGCTCTCGTTCAGCGGCCGTCAGGCCTCGCTGGTCGGGATCGCGCTCCTCGCGAGCTTCTTCGTCACCGGGCCGGTCTCGCAGACGATCGGACGCGTCGGGTCGCACTTCGGCGAGCCCGGCAGGCACGTCCTCGCCGCGCGCGCCGTGGCGGTCTCCGTCGTGCTGGGACTGGTCGCGCTGCTCCTCGGGGCCGCGGCCTGGTGGGCGGCAAATCTCGTCTTCGGCTGGTACGACGACCGCTCGCTCGGCATCGCGCTCGCCTACTACGGCCTCGCGGGCGCCCTGTCGCTCTGCAGCGCCGTGCTGTACGCGCTGAAGCGGTTCGCGCCGATGGTGATCGCAACCGTCGCGGGCATC
This sequence comes from Thermoleophilia bacterium, assembly GCA_013362295.1. Taxonomy (GTDB): domain Bacteria; phylum Actinomycetota; class Thermoleophilia; order Gaiellales; family Gaiellaceae; genus PALSA-600. The sequence continues at coordinate 5,411 of JABFWJ010000382.1, read as the reverse complement.
GCGTCGGTCGGGCTGCTCCTGCACCGGCTCGGAACCGGGATCTACGCCGCACACTGGACCGGTCTGGCCGTCGCCGTCGTGATCGAGGCCGCGTGGGCGTTCGCCGTCTTTCGTCGCCGGGTCGCGAACACGGTTCCCGAGCTGCGGCTCGCCGTGGCGCCGCCCCGCGGCATGCTGCTCGAGCTGGTCGCGCCCTTCGCCCTCTACGGCGCGGGCTACTTCGGGCTCCTCTTCGTCGATCGGCTCGCGGCCTGGTCGACCGACGCGCACGGACTGCCCTTCACGTTCCGCGCGACGTACGAGGTCGGCCTCGACTGGGCGCTGATCTCCGTCGTCCCCGCGCTCGCGTTCCTCGAGGTGACGGTCTTTGCATTCGCCTCGAAGCTCGAGGCTCTCGGAACGCGCTACGACGCCGGGGCGACCGACGGGCACAACAGGGCACTGCGCCGCTTCTACCGGGAGCACCTGCTGCACGTCACGTTCCTGATCGCGGGAGGGATCGCGGCGACCGGCGCGCTCTTCTCGCTCGCCGTCTACGCGCACGCGACGAAGATCAGCGATCTGTTCGGCGACGCGACGACGCTACGGGTCTACGCGCTCGGCGTCGTCGGCTACGCCCTCCTGGTCTACGGCGTGTTCAGCGCGTCGTTCGTGTTCTCGGTCGGCCGGCCGTGGAGCGTGCTGGCGGCACTCGTGCCGTCGATCGCCGTGGCAGCGGTCGTGGCGTTCACACTGAGCCGCCTCGTCGTGTACTGGGCCGCCGTCGGCGGGCTCGTCGCGGGCACGGCGACGTTCGCGATCCTCTCGGCCCTCGCCGCCCGGCGGATCCTCCGCGCGGTCGACTACTTCTACTACGCCGCCTACTAGAGCGGTTTCGCGCTCACGGCGCCGGGGATCGTGCGGGAAAGGAGGTCACGACATGCCGGAAAAGGATCATGGACCGAGCATCAAGGATCCGGAGCTGTACGAGGAGCTCCGCGCGCAGGGCGAGAGCAAGGAGAAGGCGGCCCGGATCGCCAACGCCGCGGCCGCGGAGGGCCGCTCGGAGGTCGGCCGGCGCGGCGGGAGGTCGGAGCCCTACGAGGACTGGACGAAGGAAGAGCTCGAGGAGCGCGCCCGCGAGATCGGCATCGAGGGCCGTTCGGAGATGGCGAAGGACGAGCTGATCGAGGCGCTCAGGAACCACTGAACCACCGCCGGCCCAGTCCCATCGGGCCATGGTCGCCCGGGACGTGTTCCGTCGCCAAACGACGTAACCGAAGTGTGACGAACAATCCACAGGGGAGGGCGCTTCCGGTCGCCGAGCGGGATCGCGACCGTGCCGGGCCGGCCGTCCCGTCGCCAAACGACGCTCGAGACGGTGGGTGCTAGGCGGCGAGCAGCCGGCGCAGGACGTACGGGAGGATCCCGCCGTGCTGCAGGTACTCGCGCTCGCGCGGTGTGTCGAGGCGGACGCGCGCGCGGAACTCCTTGTCGTCGGCGCGCACCGTCACCTCGCGCGCCTCGCCGTTCTCGACGCCTGTGATCGAGAACGTCTCGCGGCCGGTCAGCCCGAGCGACTCGGGTGAGTCGCCGTCCAGGAATTGCAGCGGCAGCACGCCCATCATCAGGAGGTTCGAACGGTGGATGCGCTCGTATGACTCGGCGATCACCGCGCGCACGCCCAGCAGCTTCGGCCCCTTCGCGGCCCAGTCGCGCGACGAACCGGAGCCGTACTCCTTTCCGGCGAGAACGACCGTCGGCGTGCCGTCCGCGAGATAGCGCTGTGCGGCGTCGTAGATCGTCATCTCCTCGCCGCTCGGCACGTGCAGCGTCCACGTGCCCTCCGACCCGGATACGAGCTTGTTGCGCAGCCGCACGTTCGCGAACGTGCCGCGCACCATCACCTCGTGGTTGCCGCGGCGCGCGCCGTACGAGTTGAAATCCTTGCGCTCGACCCCGTGCTCGATCAGGTAGTTCCCCGCGGGAGAGTCCGGCCTGATCGAGCCCGCGGGCGAGATGTGGTCGGTCGTGACCGAGTCGCCGAGCCAGACGAGCATGCGCGCGCCCTCGACGTCGGGCACGGTCTCGGGCTCGTGCGACATTCCGTGGAAGTACGGCGGGCGGCGGACGTAGGTCGAGTCCGGCTCCCAGGCGAACAGCTCGCCTTCCGGCACCTCGAGCGCGCGCCACGTCTCGTCGCCGGTGAAGACATCCGAGTACGTCTCGGAGAAGTGCTCCGCACGCACGGAGGAGGCGATCGTGTCGCTGACCTCCCTCGCGCTCGGCCAGATGTCGCGCAGGTAGACGTCGTCGCCGTCCGCTCCGGGGCCGATCGGCTCGGTCTCCCAGTCGATGTCCATCCTGCCGGCGAGCGAGTACGCGACGACGAGCGGCGGCGACGCGAGGTAGTTCGCCTTCACCTCGGGATGGATGCGCGCCTCGAAGTTGCGGTTGCCCGACAGGACCGAGCAGACCACGAGATCGCCTTCGCCGATCGCGGCCGAGATCGCGTCCGAGAGCGGGCCCGAGTTCCCGATGCACGTCGTGCAGCCGTAGCCGACCGTGTTGAACCCCAGCTCGTCGAGGTGCTCCTGCAATCCAGCCTGCTCGTAGTAGCGCGTCACCACCTTCGACCCCGGTGCGAGCGACGACTTGACCCACGGCTTGCGCTCGAGGCCGCGCTCGAGCGCATTGCGCGCGAGCAGCCCCGCCGCGACCATCACCTGCGGGTTGGAGGTGTTCGTGCACGACGTGATCGCGGCGATCACGACCGAGCCGTGGTCGAGCTCGTAGTCGGTGCCCTCGACGTGCACGCGCCGGTGTCCGGGCGGCTCGGCGACCGCCACGGGAGTGGAGTCCGCCTCGGGCTCCGGCTCGCCGCCGGGCTGCTGCTCGGTCGTCGGGTCGGAAGCCGGGAAGGTGTCGGCGACCGCCCGGTCGTGCGAGCCGTTCGTGTAGTCGACGCCGAACGTGCCGAGGGCCTCGAGGAAGGACTTCTTCGCGCGCGCGAGCGGGACGCGATCCTGAGGCCGCCGTGGTCCCGCGAGCGACGGTTCGACGTCGGCGAGGTCGAGCTCGACGACGTGTGAGTACGTCGCGGGCTCGGACGGGTCGTGCCAGAGCAGGTTCTCCTTGCAGTACGCCTCGACGAGCGCGATCCGCTCCGGGCTGCGGCCGGTCAGGCGCAGGTACTGGAGCGTCACCTCGTCGACCGGGAAGAAGCCGCACGTCGCGCCGTACTCCGGCGACATGTTCCCGATCGTCGCGCGGTCGGCGAGCGGCAGCGCGGACACACCCTCGCCGAAGTACTCGACGAACTTGCCGACGACGCCCGTCTTGCGCAGCATCTCCGTGACGGTCAGCACGAGATCGGTTGCGGTCGCGCCCTCCGGCAGTGCGCCGCTGAGCTTGAAGCCGACGACCTGCGGCACGAGCATCGAGAGCGGCTGGCCGAGCATCGCCGCTTCCGCCTCGATCCCGCCGACGCCCCAGCCGAGGACGCCGAGCCCGTTGACCATCGTCGTGTGCGAGTCCGTTCCGACGAGCGTGTCCGGGAACGCGACGCCGTCGCGGTCGTCGACGACGCGGGCGAGGTACTCGAGGTTCACCTGGTGGCAGATCCCGGTGCCGGGCGGCACGACCTTGAACTCGCGCAGTGCGCTCTGGCCCCAGCGCAGGAAGAGGTAGCGCTCGCGGTTGCGCTCGAACTCGAGCTCGACGTTGTGCGCGAACGCCATGCGCGAGGCGAACGCGTCGACCTGCACGGAGTGGTCGATCACGAGCTCCGCGGGAATCAACGGATTGATCTTCGCCGGATCGCCCCCGAGCTCGGCCATCGCGTCGCGCATCGCGGCGAGGTCGACGACTGCCGGGACGCCGGTCAGGTCCTGCAGCAGGACCCGCGACGGCGCGAACGAGATCTCGTGTGACGGCTCGGCCTTCGCGTCCCAGCGCGCAACGGCCTCGACGTCGGACTCGTCGCCGTTTCGCAGGACGTTCTCGAGCAGCACCCGGAGCGTGTACGGAAGGCGCGCGATGTCGTAGGAGGCCTGGAGCTCGCCGAGCCGGTGCATCCCGTAGGAGCGATCTCCGACTGTGAGCTGCGTGGGGGCGGCCATCGACCTCGATTCAACCAGACCGCGCCTTCCCGCCGCTCCGCGCCTGGGTGAAGCGGTTCAGCGTCACCAGTCCGATCCCGCCGATCATGTTCCCGGCAGCCGCGACGAAGAAGTTCTCGAGGACGAAGAGCCAGGGAATGGAGGCCCCGTAGCGGATCCCGTAGACCTGCTCGATCGTCACGACGATCGCGTGGTTGAAGGTCCCGAGCGCGAGGATCGATCCCGCGATCCACGCGACGGTGACGCGAATCCCCATCCCGCGCTGGCCCTCGACGTACCACGTCATCGCCGTCATCAGCCCGCCGGCGACGATCGCGCTCACGAAGAGGGCGAGCCAGCCGTTGGCGTGAATCGTCTCCGCCGTTCGGATCGCAGACTCGCCCGTGCCGAACGGGAGCACGCTGTGCACGGTCAGGAAGAGGGCGATCAGCGCGCCGGCTGCGATGTTCAGCACCGGCGAGACCGTCCACAGCTCGGCGAGCTTCCACCAGGCGTTGCGCTCGCGTCCGTCGAGCCCGGCGAGCGGCACGAGGAAGTTCTCGGTGAACAGCTCGCCGCGCCCGACGATCAGGAAGACGAACCCGATCCCGAACCCGATCGAGCCAAGCGTGTGCGCGGCCCTCGTGCCGATGCTGTGCTCGAGCTGCGACTCGATGAGCGTGAGCACGGTGACGCCGATCGCGATGTCGAGCCCGGCTGCGAGCGCGGTCGACGACATCTCGAGGAACGGTCGCTCGAGACGGTGCCTGCCCTCCTCGCGCGTGAGCACATAGATCTCCTCGGGCTGCGGCGCGCCCATCAGAGGAACCGGCGTGCGAACTCGATGAACCCCCGCTGATCGTGGCCGACGTCGTGCAATGCCACGTGCGTGAATCCCGCCTGCTCGAACTCGTCGATCTTCTCGCGCCACTTCCCGGGGTCGGCACCGAGGACGACCGAGCCCTCGAGGTCCTCCTCGCGCACGAGTTCCGCGACCGCCTCGAAGTCCCGGGGCAGCGCGAGCTCCGTCGCAAGGTCTCCGCCCATTGCCGTGTTCGGCTCGCGCGCCCGCGCGAGCTTCCGCGCGTCGTGCTCGCTCGGCGCAAACGCGCCCGTGACCTTTCCGTAGATCGGCCCCGTGCCGCCCGCGTCCTCGAAGACCTTCACGATCTCGCCGTCGGGCGACGTGTTCATCGTGCCGTCGCCCTTGGCGGCGGCGAGCCGGGCCGCGTTCTCGGCCTTCGCCGCGATGATGATCGGCGGCGGCTCGTGCGGCGCGTCGTAGAGCTTCGTCTGCTCGACCGTGTAGTGGCTCCCGCGGTACGTCTCGTA
>JABFWJ010000058.1 GCA_013362295.1 Thermoleophilia bacterium | reverse complement strand
GGCGGTCCCTGGTCGTCGGGTCGTGGATCTGAAAGAAGAACTCGAGGATGTCCCGGTAGGAGATGCGCTCGGGGTCGAAGACGATCTCGACGGCCTCGGCGTGACCGGGATGGTTCCTGTAGGTCGGCTGTTCGTTCTCCCCACCGGTGTATCCGACCCGGGTGGAGATGACTCCGTCGCGGTGGCGCAGCAGCTCCTGGACGCCCCAGAAGCAACCTCCCGCGAGGATGGCCGTCTCGTTGCTGTCGCTCATCGCGCTCTCCTTCCTCCGAAGCTCTTTGTCCGACCGAGTCTGACGCATTGAAGCGGACGCGGGGCAGCGCGGGAACCTCGCTTCCTTCGCGCCTGCCGACGCGCAAGTCGTGCTCGGTCTCGGGCAGCTCCTCGTCGACGAGCTGGAGCCGATGCACCGTCGTCGCGTCGTCGACGCGCCCCGCCTCGGTCAGGGGCGCGAGCCCGAGATCCCAGAACCCGCCGCCCTTGCGCACCTGCTTGTCGTAGTGCCCGCCGGAACCATGGGGTCAGCCCGTCGCCGCCCTCCTCGACGGGGCGGTCGCTCGACGCACAGGGCCGGGTCCGCGCGCGGCCGATATCCTCGCGCCCCGGCCGCCCGGCCCTCCCGAGCGCGTCGTATGACCTCAATGGACGGCCATCGCCCCGGCGTCACCGACTTCGTCCACATCGGCCTCGTCGTCGAGGACCTCGACGAGACGGTCCGGTTTCTCACGCTGCTCGGCTTGGACTGCGGCAAGCCCGGGGTGTTCAGCGGCGAATGGATCGATCGGATCATCGGTCTCGAGGACGTGACGGTCGAGGTCGTGATGGCTCGCGGCCCGGACGGCGGCGACATGTTCGAGGTGGTGCGCTTCCACGCGCCCTCCGCCGGCGCGGAAGAGCCGGCGCCCGCCGCGAACCGTCCCGGGCTCCGGCACGTCGCCTTCAAGGTCGACGACGTGCGCGGCGTCGTCGATCGTGTCCGGGAGGCCGGCTGGGAAACGGTCGGGGAGATCGTCGACTATCAGAACACGTTCCTCCTCTGCTACGTCCGCGGACCCGAAGGCCTGATCGTCGAACTCGCCGAGCGCCTCGGCCGCGCGCCGGGCTGAACCGTCCGACAGCGGGCCGGTGATTAGGCTCCGGCGATGAATCTCGACTGGCACGCCGATCGGTCGGATCTGCCTGACCTGGTGCTGTTCGATCAGCTCCAGGTCGAGGAGCCGATCGATCTCGCGGCGGTCAGGTCCTACCGGTTGCGTCGCGTGCGCGAGCAGATGGCGGAGCACGGGCTGGACGCGTGCGTGCTGCTGGACCCGGTGAACATCCGCTACGCCACAGGCGCGCGGAATATGCAGGTCTTCCACTCGCGTAATCCGGCGCGCTACCTCTTCGTCCCGGAGTCCGGCCCGGTGATCCTGCACGAGTTCACCGGCTGCGCGCATCTCGCCGAAGGGTTGGAGACGATCGACGAGGTCCGCCCGGCGATCACCGCCAGCTACGCGGCCGCGGGAGCCGCGATCGCGACCGTCGAGCGCGACTGGGCACAGCAGGTCGCCGCGCTCGTACGCGAGCATTGCGGGGCGCGAGCGTCGGTCGGGGTCGAGCGGGTCAACGCGGGCGCGACGCTGGCGTTGCACGAGCAGGGCGTTCACCTCTCCGACGCGCAGGCGGCCCTCGAGCGGGCCCGCGCGGTCAAGTCCGCGCAGGAGCTGAGGTGCGTGCGCGCGTCGGTCCGCGCGACGGAGGTCGCGGTCGGGCGTCTGCGCGCGGCGATCCGCCCGGGATTGAGCGAGAACGAGCTGTGGTCGGTCCTGCACCAGGGCGTGATCGCCCTCGGCGGCGACTACGTCGAGACCCGTCTGCTCTCCTCGGGACCGCGGACGAACCCCTGGTTCCAGGAGACCGGCGACCGTCGGCTGAGCGAGAACGAGATCGTGGCGCTCGACACCGACGTCGTCGGGTGCCACGGCTACTACTGCGACTTCTCACGCACGTTCCACACCGGGCCCGCCGACCCGACGCCCCGCCAGCGCGAGCTCTACCGCGTCGCTCGCGAGCAGGTGCACCACAACCTGCAGCTCCTGCGCGCCGGCACGTCGTTCCGCGAGTACTCCGAGCGAGCGTGGGAGATCCCGGAGCGCTTCGTCGCCAACCGCTACTACCTCTCCGCCCACGGATGCGGCATGACCGGCGAGTACCCCTACCTCTACCACGCCATGGACTTCGAGCAGTCCGGCTACGACGGGGTCATCGAACCCGGCATGACCCTCTGCGTCGAGAGCTACATCGGCGAGGAGAACGGCCGCGAAGGCGTCAAGCTCGAGCAACAGGTCCTGATCACCGAGGACGGCCAGGAGCTGCTCTCGACGTTCCCGTTCGAGAGCGCGCTGCTCGATCAGCCGGCCTGACGCGCGCCGGACGGCGGCGCGAAGGCGGCCGCAACGAGAGCCGGCGGGTCGCGCGGGCGGGCGCCTGCACTCGCCCGCCCGCGCGGAGTCCCCGCCTGC
>JABFWJ010000236.1 GCA_013362295.1 Thermoleophilia bacterium | reverse complement strand
GCGCCGAGCAGCCGGCGGTCGAAGTCGCTGCGCGTGCGCGGCTGCACGACGATCGCGCGGGCGGGCCCGCGCGTGATCTGCGCGTAGCCGATCGTGCGCAGCCAGGGACCGGCCGCGAGCAGCGCGCCTGACGTGCCCAGGCCGGCCAGGAAGCTTCGACGACTGATGCTGCTCGGCATGATCCCGTCCTCGTCTGCCTGCACGATGACGTTCCGGCCGGCGACGGCCGCGCAGCATATCAGGTTTTTGCGGGAACGTTCACGCTGCGGCGCGGCCCCGATGGCCGGCATTTATTTGAACCGCGCCGCCTGGCCGCGTATGATTCTTCCCGCATGCAGGTCAGCGCCAGAAGGCTCTCCGTCGCGGTCGGTACGGTCGGCGCGCTGGTGGGGGCCGGACTGGTGTTGACCCTGGACGCACGGCAGACGACGGCTCGCTCGTCCTCGAACGCCGCTCCCCACGTCACGCTCATCGACGACTACTGCCTGTCGTGTCACGACGAGGACCATAAGAAGGGCGAGCTCGCGCTCGACACCGTCGCGGCGAGCGACGTCGCCAGGCACGCCGATATCTGGGAGAAAGTCGTCCGGAAGCTTCGGGCCCGGCAGATGCCGCCCGTCGGCAAGGACCGGCCGGACGAGGCGACCTACGACGCGGTGATCGCGTCGCTCGAAGCCTCGCTCGATCGGGCGGCGGCCGCGGCTCCGAATCCCGGACGCACGGCGGCCATTCGTCGCCTCACTCGGACCGAATATCAGCACGCCGTGCGCGATCTGCTCGCGCTCGATGTCGACGTCGCCCCGTTGTTGCCGGCTGACGAAACCAGCTACGGGTTCGACAACGTGACGGTCGGCGATCTGTCACCGACGCTGCTGGACCGCTACGTCACGGCCGCTGAGAAGATCAGCCGGATCGCCGTCGGGCGGCCGACCCGTTCTCCCGGCGGCGAGACGTTCCGGGTTCCCGCGGACCTGACGCAGGAGGATCACATCGAGGGTCTTCCCGTCGGCACGCGCGGCGGCGCGCTCGTCCACTACACCTTTCCGCTCGACGGCGAGTACGAGATCCAGATCCGGCTGACTCGAGACCGCGACGAGCACGTCGAGGGCCTGAGCGAAGCGCACGATCTCGAGGTGCTGCTGGACCGCGAGCGCGTGCAGCTGTTCACGGTGAAGCCGCCCGGGCGCGGCGACGGCGACCCGCCCACGCATGAAGCCGTCGACCAGCACCTCGACGTGCGCGTCCCGGTCAGCGCGGGCCCTCATGTGCTGGGCGTCACGTTTCCGAAGAAGCCGACGCTCCTGCTGGAAACTCCGCGTCAGCCCTACCACGCGCACTTCAACTCCTACCGGCATCCACGCGTCCAGCCCGCGATCTACTCCGTGTCGATTGTCGGCCCGTACGCGGCAACCGGCGCGGGGGATACGCCCAGCCGGCGGCGGATTTTCGTCGCCCGGCCGACGGGTCCGGATCAGGAGGATCGCTGCGCGAAACAGATTCTGTCGGCGCTGATTCGCCGCGCCTACCGGCGCCCGATCACCGAGTCCGACCTTCGCGGGCCCTTCGATCTCTACCGCGCCGCGCGCGCCGAGGACGGATTCGAGGCCGGGATCGAATCAGCGCTCGCCGCCGTGCTGGTGAGCCCGCACTTCCTGTTTCGCGTCGAACGCGATCCCGCCGGCGTTCCCGCGAACACCGCGTATCGCATCGACGATCTCGAGCTGGCGTCGCGGCTCTCCTTTTTCCTCTGGAGCAGCATTCCCGACGATGACCTGCTGGATGCCGCCATCGCCGGACAGCTGCACCAGCCGGCCGTGCTCGAGCGGCAGGTCCGGCGCATGCTGGCCGACGATCGATCGACCGCGCTGGTGACCAACTTCGCGTCGCAGTGGCTGCATCTGCGCAACCTGGACGCGATCACCCCCGACATGCGGCTGTTTCCGGACTTCGACGACAATCTCCGCCAGGCCTTCCGGACAGAGACGGAACTGTTCGTCGGCGCCGTGCTTCGCGAGGATCGAAGCGTGCTCGATCTGCTGCGCGCGAACTTCACCTTTGTGAACGAACGGCTCGCCAAGCACTACGGCATCCCGCACGTGTACGGCACGCGGTTCCGGCGCATCACGCTCGACGACGACAGCTGGCGCGGCGGACTGCTGCGCCAGGGCAGCATCCTGACCGTGACGTCCTATGCGACCAGGACCTCCCCGGTGCTGCGCGGCAAGTTCGTCCTCGACAACCTTCTTGGCGTGCCGCCGCCGCCGCCGCTCCCCGACGTGCCGGCCCTCAAGGACAACACCGTGAACGGCAGCCTCTCGGTTCGCGAGCGGCTCGCGGAGCACCGCAGCAACGCGCGATGCGCCGCGTGCCACAACCTGATGGATCCCATTGGACTGTCGCTCGAGCAGTTCGACGCCGTCGGCCGCCGCCGCACGCTCGAGGACGGCGTCCGCATCGACCCGTCCGGCAGCCTGCCCGACGGCAGCAGGTTCGCCGACGTCGACGGGCTC
>JABFWJ010000097.1 GCA_013362295.1 Thermoleophilia bacterium | reverse complement strand
CAGCTGGGCCGTCTCGTCCCCGGCGCGGAAACGGCGCAGCAGCTCGACCTGCACCGCGTTCATCGGGTCGACGTACGGGTTGCGCAATGCGACCGAGCGCAGCAGCACCGGCTGGCGCTCGAGCAGGCGGTCGACGCCGGTCGCCGCGTGCACGCCGGCGACGGTGCGCGCGTGTTCTTCTTCGATCGCCGCGAACAGGCTCGGGTCGCGCACGAGCCGGAGGTAGCCGCGCGCGATCGAGAGACTCGACTTGGCGAGCGTCATCTCGAGGTTGTCGACGACAGCGCGGAAGAACGGCAGCCGCTCGTAGAGGTCGCGCAGCGTGTCGTCGCGAACCTCCGCGAACGCGGCGCCGGCGCCGAACCAGGCGGGCAGCAGCACGCGGTTCTGCGTCCACGAGAACACCCACGGGATCGCGCGCAGCGAGGAGAGGTAGTCGGCGTCGTTCGGGCGGCGCGCCGGACGCGATGCGATCTCCAGCAGCGACAGCTCGTCGACCGGCGTGAATGCGCGAAAGAACTCGACGAAGCCGTCGTGCTCCCAGACAAACGCCCGGTAGGCCGCCCGCGAGACCTCGGCCATCCGGTCGAGCACGTCGCGGTCAGCGGGCGACGGCGGCGCGGGCAACCGCTCGGGATACGTCGCGAGCAGCGTCCCTGCGAGCGCTGCCTCGAGGTTGCGCCGCGCGAGGCCCTCGAGCCCGTACTTGAACGAGACGGTCTCGCCCTGCTCGGTCAGCTTCACACGCCCCGGCGGGTGCCCGGCCGGCTGCGAGGCGATCGCCGCGTATGTCGGCCCGCCGCCGCGGCCGGCGCTGCCGCCGCGGCCGTGGAACACCGTCAGCTCGACCTCGTGTCGGCGCGCGACCTCGGCGAGCTCCTCCTGCGCGCGATAGATCGCCCACTGCGCCGCGAGGTAGCCGCCGTCCTTGCCCGAGTCCGAGTAGCCGACCATCACCTCCATCGGACGGGGGTCGTCGCGCAGCAGGGCGTCGAGGATCTCGGGAGCCGCAGCGAGGTCGTCCACGGTCTCGAACAGCGGCACCACCGCGAGCCCGGTGAGCGAGCGCGCGCGCAGGACATCCTCGGCCGACGACGCGCCGGAGACGATCAGCGTGTCGAGCGCCTGCTCGCCGTGCTGCACCCACGCCTCGTCGGCGGCAACGAGCGCGTCGCGCGCGCGTGGCGACTCGAGGTCGCGGGCGTGGAGGCGCACGTCGAGCTTGGCGACGTGGAACCCGAAGATCTCGACCATGCGCTCCAGCCGCGCGACGCGGCCGTCTGCGACGCGGCGCCCGCCGTGGGCGGTGAGGCTCTCGCGCACGACGCGCACGTCCTCGAGCAGCGCGGCCGCGTTCGCGTAGCCCTCGTTCCCGAGGCGCCACCACATGAACGACAGTTTGCGCCTGTACGGCTCGAGCTCGTTGCGCGAGCCGATCTCCTCGGCGTAGGACGGAAGCTCGGCCTCGTCCCGTGCGATCGACTCCTCGAGCGCGGGCGAGACGTGCACGAGCGACCGCGCCGACGCGATCTCGACCGCGAGCGCGCGCACCTCGGCGCGGTAGCGCGCGAGCGCGAGCGCGCGCGCCCGGTCGAGCGCCTCGCGGATCGACGCAGGCCCGGCCGCGGGATTCCCGTCCATGTCGCCGCCGATCCACGACCCGAACACGAGCGGCGGCGGTGCTCCCGGCACCTGCTCGCGCCAGTCCCTGAGCAGGTCGGTCGCCGCCGACATCAGCGAGTGCTCGAAGAACCACAGCCCGTGCCGGATCTCGTCCGAGATCCGAAGCCGGTCGTGGCGCACTTCGTCGGTCTGCCAGAGGAGCGTCACCTCTTCCGCGATCCGCTCCTGGGCTTCGCGCTGCTCCGAGGGCGACAGGCGCGGATCGTCGAGCAGGCGGAGCTGAACCGACATGCGGATGTGCGCGAGGAGCACCGTGCGTCGTGTGGCTTCGGTCGGGTGTGCGGTCAGCACGAGCCGGATCGACGTCTGCCGTGCGCGCTCGTCCAGCTCGCCGAGCTGGAGGATCGCGCTCTCGAGCGACTCGCGCGCGACGCGGCCCTCGTGCGCGTCTTCGCGCCGGCGGCGGAGGCGGTGGTGCTGCTCGGCGAGGTTCGCGAGCTGGAAGTAGAGCCCGAACGCGCGCAGCACGAGCGCCTGCTCGTTCGCGCCGAGCTCCGGGTCGACGGCGACGACCGAGCCGCCGCGCCGCGCGGCGCGCGCCTCGCGCCGGATGCGCTCCACGAGGTCGAGCAGCCACGGACCCTCTTGCTCGACGAGGACGGTGCCGAGGATCGTCCCGAGCATTCGCACGTCGCGGCGCAGGGAAGCCGACGTGTCCGTCATCGAGCCGAGGCTACGAGCGGAGCCCGAGCGCCGCCAGCAGGTCCGCGACGTCCGGCTCGACGGTCGTCACCCGCGCGCCGCCGCCCGCCGGCTGCGGCCGGGCGCCGGTGACGACGAGCACGACGCGTGACCCGCGGGCGAGGTGGCCGCGCCGGGAGGCCTCGAC
>JABFWJ010000472.1 GCA_013362295.1 Thermoleophilia bacterium | reverse complement strand
GGCTACGAGCGGGTCGAGCGCGTGGAGGAGCGCGGGCAGTTCGCCGTGCGCGGCGGGCTCGTCGATGTCTTCCCGACGACGGGCCGCGAGCCGCTGCGCATCGAGCTCTTCGGCGACGAGATCGAGCAGATCCGCGCTTTCTCGCCCTTCACGCAGCGGGCGCTGCGCCAGGTCGAGGAGGCGACCGTCTACCCGGCGGGCGAACGCAGCCGTGAGCTGATCGAGATCGACCTCGGCCCCGACGAGGAGGAGCCGGACTCGATCGCCATCCCGGACGACCTCGTCGCTCCGTTCGACCGCGCGCCCGACCTCGTCTGGTCACCCGACGAGGTGCAGGCGGTCTGGGAGGAGGAGAAGCTGCGCGGCCCCGACCTCGCCACGGCCGCCGAGCTCTCGCCGCTGCCGCAGGGACAGCAGTTCTCCTTCGACGCGCAGCGGCCGGCACTCGCCGCCCGCGGCCTGTCGGAGGCCGAGAACGAGCTCGGCGGGCTCCTCCGCCAGGGCCTCGACGTCGTGGTCGCCTTCCCGCATCGGGGCGAGGCCCTGCGCCAGCAGGCGCTCCTCCGCCGCGTCTCGGCGACGATGCTCGAGCCGGGCGACAAGCCGCAGGGCATCACGTTCGCCGTCGCGCAGGCGCGCCGCGGGTTCGTCTGGCGCGACCTCGGCTTCGCGCTGCTTCCGGACACGCAGGTCTTTCGCAAGCGTCCCGCGCGCGCCGCGGCCGCCCCGGGCCGCGCGCTGCAGAGCTTCTCCGACCTGCGCACCGGCGACTACGTCGTCCACGAGGACCACGGGATCGCCAGGCTGCTTGGCTTCGAGACGAAGGAGGTCGCCGGGGTCACGCGCGACTACCTCCTGCTCGCCTACCGCGGCGACGACCGCGTCTACGTGCCGCACGAGCAGATCGGCAAGGTCAGCCGCTACATCGGCGCCGACTCGAAGGCACCCGCGCTCTCGAAGCTCGGCGGCAAGGCCTGGGACAACCTGAAGACGCGGGCGCGTGCGCACCTGCGCGAGATGGCCGGCGAGCTGCTGCAGCTGTACGCGCAGCGCCAGACGCAGCCCGGGGTCGCGTACGAGGTCGACCACGAGTGGGTCGAGAAGCTCGAGAGCGAGTTCCCGTATCGCGAGACCGACGACCAGCGGACGGCGATCGAGGCGGTGATGGAGGACCTCGAGTCGGCCCATCCGATGGACCGACTCGTCTGCGGCGACGTCGGCTTTGGCAAGACGGAGGTCGCGCTCCGCGCGGCGTTCGCCGTCGCCGTCAACGGCAAGCAGGTGTTGATGCTCGTCCCCACCACCGTGCTCGCACAGCAGCATTGGAACACCTTCCGCAACCGCTACCGCGACTATCCGGTGCGCGTCGAGATGGTCTCGCGCTTCCGGAAGCCGTCGGACGTGAAGCAGGTGCTCGCCGACTTCGAGGAGGGCAAGGTCGAGGTCCTGATCGGCACCCACCGCGTGCTCTCGCGCGACGTGATCCCGAAGGAGCTCGGGCTCGTGATGGTCGACGAGGAGCAGCGCTTCGGCGTCGCGCAGAAAGAGCTGCTGCGGCAGCTGCGACTCGAGGTCGACGTGCTCGCGCTGAGCGCGACGCCGATCCCCCGCACGCTGCACATGTCACTCGCCGGTCTGCGCGACATCTCGGTGATCGAGACGCCTCCCGAAGGACGCCGCCCGATTCGCACGTTCGTCGGCGAGTACGACGAGGAGCTGATCAAGGAAGCGCTCGAGCGCGAGATCGCGCGCAACGGGCAGGCGTTCTACCTGCACAACCGCGTCGACACGATCGAGGAGGCGGCGGAGAAGCTGCAGCAGCTGTGCCCGAACATCCGCTTCCTCGTCGCGCACGGGCAGATGCCGGAGCGGGAGCTCGAGGACAAGATGTTCGCGTTCCTCGCCGGCGACGCCGACGTGCTCGTCTCGACGACGATCATCGAGTCGGGGCTCGACATCCCGCAGGCGAACACGCTGATCGTCGAGCGGGCCGACCAGCTCGGCCTGAGCCAGCTCTACCAGATCCGCGGGCGCGTCGGCCGCAGCGACGCGCTGGCGCACGCCTACCTCTTCTATCCCGACGCGCACGAGCTGACTCCGGAGGCGCGCGCCCGCCTCGCCACCCTCGCCGACCACACCGAGCTCGGCGCGGGCTTCGCGATCGCGATGCGCGACCTCGAGATCCGCGGTGCCGGCGATCTGCTCGGGGCCGAGCAGTCCGGCCACGTGGCCGCCCTCGGCTTCGAGCTCTACGTCGAGATGCTCCACGAGGCCGTGGCGGAGCTCTCCGGCCAGCGCCGACTCGCCGCGAAGCCCGTGCGCATCGACGCACGCGTCGACGCTTACGTGCCCGCCGCGTACATCGCCGCCGAGGCGCTCAAGATCGACCTGCACCGGCGGATCGCGCTGACCGAGTCCGAGGACGAGCTGCACGAGCTCCAGGTCGCGACCGAGGACCGTTACGGGCCGGTGCCGGAGCCCGTCGCGAACCTGTTCGCGATCCAGGAGGTGAAGCTGAA
>JABFWJ010000257.1 GCA_013362295.1 Thermoleophilia bacterium | reverse complement strand
CCGCCCGGCGCCTCGGTCACCGAGTTGACGTGGAAGTAGTCGAGCGGACGCTTCTTCGTCGCGTGCTTGGCCGGCTCGGCGTTCGCCTGGAGCGACTCGGACAGCGGCACGTGGTCGAGGCTGTGCCAGTCGAACTTCTCGTCGCCGCTCTCGACGTCCAGCTCCTGCACGATGCTGTCGTAGACGAAGCCGTCCTTCGGACCGCCGATCGAGCTGAGGTCGAGCGGCACCTCGTGGTAGACGGTGATGTAGGCGGTCCCGCGCGGCGTCAGCTCGAACTCGTGCAGGTCGCCGTCGAGATCATGCGCCACCTTCAGCTTCGCGAGCTCGTGGTAGGAGTCGTCGTAGACGACGTACTCCCCGCGGCCGACCCCGACCTTGCTGATCGTCCCCTGCCACCAGGTGAGGACCGGCCTGCCCCTGTAGGTCTGCGCCCGGAAGTCGGTCGCCTCGAGGCCGCGCGGCACCTCGTGGTACCAGACGATGCGCCCGCGGTTGTCGGCGATCACGACGCCGCTCGGCTTGTCCTTCCCGCCCTTCTCCGCCACGAACAGGAAGCCCGGCGCGACGCCGTGCGCAGCATGGGTCACGGTCAGGTGCGGCGGCGAGATCCCCGTCAGCGTGTGCAGGCCCCCGGTTCGCACGGCCGGTCTCGGCTTCTGCGCCTCGGCACCGCACGCGGTCAGCGCGAGGACGGCGAGGAGGACGGGGAGCGCGCGCACGCGCGCACGATTTAAGCGTGTCTCGAAAGGCCGTGTCTCAGACGGCCGCGGCGGCGGGAGCGGGCGCGCGCTCGCCGAGCGCCAGCTCGAGCGCGCGCTCGAGGGCGTACAGCGGGAAGGGCTTGACGAGGTAGGCGGCCGGCCCGAGGCCGAGCAGCTCGTCGTCGGGTGGATAGATGCTCGTGAAGAGCACGGGCACGCCGCTCGCACGCAGGCTGCGGGCAACCCGCAACGCCGCCTCCTCCCCCGGCTCGACCACCGCCGCGTCGATGCCGATATGGTCGACCGCTCCGCCGGCGAACGTGATCGGCTCGTGCCCGAGCCGGCGCACGACGAGCTCCAGCAAGGCTGTGATGTCGTCGTGCGGTTCGCAGATGAGTACGCGCGCCACGAATGCAGAATCGTTCAGCGCCGCAGGGATTGAGCTTCCGGGATGGTATGAGTTCGGTATGAACGCACGCCCGCGCGTGCTTGTCGTCGACGACGACGAGGACATCAGGACCCTTGTCCGCGAGCTGCTGGAACGCGCCGGGTACACCGTCGACGAGGCGGAGAACGGCCGCGCGGCCCTCCGCCACCTGTTCTCCAACGCGCCCGCGCTCGTGATCCTCGACGTGACGATGCCCGATCTCGACGGCTACCAGACGCTCGAGCGCATCCGCGACCTCTCCGACGTGCCCGTGATCATGCTCACCGCCCGCACGCAGGAGCTCGAGAAGGTACGAGGCCTGTCCTCCGGTGCCGACGACTATGTCGCGAAGCCCTTCGGACGGCAGGAGCTGCTCGCACGGGTCCAGGCGCTCCTGCGGCGGTCCGGCGGCAAGGCCGAGGTGCTCGAGGCGTACGCGGACGGCTTCGTGCAGATCGACTACGCGCAGCGTCGGGTGATCGTCCAGGGACGCGAGATCCAGCTGACGCCGCTCGAGTTCAAGCTGCTTGCCGCGTTCGTGCAGAACCCGAACCAGGTCCTGTCGCGCGACCAGCTGCTCGAGATCGTCTGGGGCGACCCGTACGGGGTCTCGGGCGACCAGGTGAAGCTGTACGTCGGCTACCTGCGGCGCAAGCTCGTCCCGGACGCTCCGGACTCGGCGCCGGTCGAGACGGTGCGCGGCTTCGGCTACCGCTACCGCAAGAGCTGACCACCGCTAGCGCAGCAGCTCCTCGACCGCGGACACGAGCTCCTGCGCCTTGAAGGGCTTGGCGAGATAGGCATCCGCTCCGGCCTCGAGCCCGCGCGCCATGTCGCTCTCCTGCACGCGGGCCGAGAGCAGGATCACCTTCATGTCGCGTAGCGACTCGTCGCCTCGCAGCTCCGCGAGCACCTCGTAGCCGGTGCGCTTCGGCATCATCACGTCGAGGACGGCGAGTGCGGGGCGCTGGGCCCGCGCGATCGCGACGGCCGCGTCGCCGTCGGTCGCGGTCGCGACCTCGAAGCCGGCTCGGCGCAGCCTCAGCGAGACGAGCGAGAGGATGTCCTCGTCGTCGTCGGCGCAGAGGACGAGCGGAGGGTCGCTCATGACGCTCCGCCGACCGGCAGCTCGATCACGAAGGTGGTGCCCTGACCGGGGTTGCTGTCGACGCCGATGCGGCCGCCGTGGGCGTCGATGATCGCCTTCGAGATGTAGAGACCGAGCCCCGTGCCCTGGATCTGCCGCTCGAGCGCGGACTGTGCGCGGAAGAACCGCTCGAAGAGCCGTTCGCGTTCCGTTTCGGGGATGCCGATGCCCGTGTCCGACACTTCGATCCAGATCATCTGCTCGTGCACGCCCAGACGCACGGAGACCCGTCCGTCGCGAGGTGTGAACTTGATCGCGTTCGAGACGAGGTTGTCGAGCACCTGGCCGAGCTTCGCCGGCTCGCCGAAAAGCTCCGGGACCGGCGTCGTCTCGACGTCGAGCCGGACGGCGGCGGCGCGTGCTCGCGGCCGGGCCGAATCGACGCATTGCGTGACGAGCGTCTGGAGGTCGACGGGCGATCGCTCGAGCTCCAGCCGCCCGTACTGCAGCCGCGCCGCGAACAGCAGGTCCGCGACGAGCGACAGCAGCCGGTCGGCGTTCCGCTCGACGATCGCAAGATGACCGCGCTTGTGCTCCTCGGTCTCCTCCTCGAGCAACAACTCGACGTAGCCCGCGATCGAGGTGAGCGGGGTCCGCAGCTCGTGCGAGATGCTCGAGACGAACTCGTCCTTGAGCCGGTCGAGCTCGCGCAGCTGCTGGTTCTGATAGGCGAGCAGCTGCTGCGCCTGCTCGGCCTCGCGGCGGGCGGCGCGCTCGGCGCGGCCGGTGCTCTCGACGGCGCGGACGAGGCCCGCAAGGCGGAGCAGGACGAGGCCCCCGAGGAGCGCTCCGCCGACCGCGATCGCGAACGCGTGGACGTGGTGGTGCGCGACGCGCTCGATCAGGAGCGCCAGCGGCGCCGTCAGCGACGCCGCCGACAGCAGGAGGAGCCGCGTCTTCGTCAAGCGCGGCAGGCGCCGGCGGTCGAACTCCGCGATCCGCGCCATCGACGGCTCCAGCGCGGCCGCCGCCCACGTGACGTAGGAGCCGAGCCAGAGCGCGTCGATCCAGTCCCCGCCCTGATACGTATCGACGTTCAGGCCGTAGATCTCGTCCGCGACGACCCAGAGCGCGACGCTTGCGAGCAGCAGCCGGTAGCTGCGCGTGCGGCCGCCCGGGCCGACGAGGAGCTGAGCGAACGCGACGAGCAGCAGCACGTCCACGGCCGGATAGGCCATCGCGACGAGGCGCGCGCCCTCGGTGCCGAAGCGCATGTGGTTGTACGGGTCGATGAAGAACACCCACTGAACGAGCGCGACCCCGCAGAAGATGAGGACCGAGTCGAGGATCGCCGTGCGGCTCGTCTGCGCGCCCAGCCGCCGCAGCACCAGCACGACGCCGAGCGCGAGCAGCGGGTAGCCCCCGAGATAGAACACATCGGCGACCGAGGGCGACGGCGGCTCGCGGTCGAGCCCGACCTCGTAGACGGCAAAGATCGCGTCACCTGCGACCTGGCCGAGCAGACCGAGGGCGAAGAGCTGCCACGGAAGGCGCTGCCCCGGCGGCAGGTTGCGGACGCTGCCGATGTAGATCGCGGCGACGGAAGCGGATCCGATGACGACGAAGAAGATCGACTGGGCATCCCCGTGCGAGGGCAGCAGGAAGTAGGCGGCGATCGCCGCCGCGCCGCAGGCGAGGAAGAGCCAGGCCGCGGGTGCGGCCCGGAAGCGGTTCACGGCGGCAGGCGCGGCGCGCTCGGTGAGAGGAGGTGACGTCACGTCGTGCCTTTCGGCACCACCCTAACCCTCCCTTTAGCGCGTCCGGGGGGTGCCCGAGAGATTGGCGCCCGCCCGACCACGGCTCTATGCTCTCCCCGAATTCCCCTGACCCCCCAGACAGGAGGACGAGTGAAGAAGCGCATCTACGCGGGCGCGGGAGTGTCCGCGGTGATCGCAATCGTCGCGCTCGTCGCGACGGTGAGCGGGGCGATCGCCCGGAGCGGTGCGACGCCGCTACCGGCGTCGTCGTGCTCTGCGATCCAGAATGGCAGCGGAAATCTGTTGGTCGCCTCCGACCTGCCGCTGCAGGGTTCGGGGCGCACGCAGACCAGCCAGATGACCCGTGCGATCAAGTTCATCTTCCAGCAGCACAACTGGAAGGCGGGGAAGTACACGCTCGCCTACCAGAGCTGCGATGACTCGACCGCGCAGGCGGGCAAGTGGGACTCGGGCAAGGCGTCGGCCAACGCGAACGCGTACGCGCAGAACTCGAGCGTCGCGGCCGTGATCGGCACCTTCAACTCGGGCGCGGCGGAGATCGAGATCCCGATCCTCAACCGCGCGCCGAACGGCCCGATCGCCATGGTCAGCCCGGCGAACACGTACGTGGGCCTGACCCACGGCGGGCCCGGAACTGCGGCCGGCGAGCCCGGGAAGTACTACCCGACCGGCAAGCGCAGCTACGCGCGCGTCGTCGCGGCGGACGACTTCCAGGGTGCTGCCGACGCGATTCTCGCGAAGTCGCTCGGCGTGAAGAAGGTCTTCATCCTGAACGACAAGGAGGCCTACGGCCTCGGCGTCGCGACGAACTTCAAGAACGCGGCGGTGAAGCTGGGCATCAAGGTCGCCGGCTTCACGGCGTGGGACGGCAAGGCGTCCTCGTACGAGGCACTCGCCGTGAAGATCAAGTCGTCGGGCGCGCAAGGTGTCTTCGTCGGCGGCCTGATCTGCGAGAACGGCGGCAAGCTGCTGAAGGACATCGCGAACGGAGCACCGAAGGCCAAGCTCATCCTGCCGGACGGCTTCACCCCGATCTCCGCCGTCGTCCAGCAGGGCGGTGCAGCAGCCGAGGGCGCCACGGTGTCCGTGGCCGGCCTGCCGAACAGCGCCCTGAAGGGTGCAGGTGCGAAGTTCGTCAAGAACTTCACCAAGGCAGACAAGCGTGCGCCGGATCCGTACTCGGTGTATGCGGCACAGGCGACCGAGGCGGTCGTCGCCGCGATCGCGGCGTCGGACGGAACGCGGGCGGACGTCACGAAGAAGCTGTTCGCCCTGAACCTCAAGAACACGATTCTCGGCACGCTGAAGTTCAACGCGAACGGAGACGTGACCGCGAACCCGGTCACGATCTACAAGATCAAGGGCGGCAAGTCGACGACCCTCAGGGTCATCGTGCCGCCGAACTCGCTCGTGAAGGCCGCGTAGCCGGGACCCCACAAGACGCACGACCAGGAGTGAGCGGGGAGGGCGAGAGCCCTCCCCGCGGTCTATGTGGAACCATCCGGACCGATGGCGCCGCCGCTCGCACCCGTCCCCGACCTCGAGCACGAGCTCGACGTGCTCTACGACCTGCCGCTCGAGGAATTCACGAAGGCCCGCAACGACCTCGCGACCCGCCTCCGCAAGGCGCACCAATCCGACGCCGCCGGCGAGGTGCGTGCGCTGAAGAAGCCGACGGTCGTCGCGTGGGCCGCGAACCGCCTCGTGCGGGACGAGCCGAAGCTGACGACCGAGCTGCTCGACGCCGGCGAGGCGCTGCGCGAGACGCAGCAGCGCGCGCTGGCAGGCAAGGCGAAGCCCGACGAGGTGGGCGCGGCCGCGGCCGCTGAGCGCGACGCGATCCGCTCGCTGCTCGCCGCCGCGCGCAAGCACCTCGGCGGGCGGGCGACGCCGCCGCTCCTCGACAAGCTCGCGCAGACACTGCGCGCGGCCGCAGTCGACGACTCGGCGCGGAAGCTGCTCGAGCACGGACGGCTTTCGGAGGAGCTCAAGGCGGTCGGTTTCGGGCCGCTCGAGGCGGTCACGCCGGCCAAGCGCGGGGGCGACGAGGTCGCGCGCGCGGCCCGCGAACGCGTCTCGGCTCTGCGTGCGGAGGCTCGACGACTGACGGCCGAGGCGCGCGCCGCGGAGCGCGAGGCCGACGAGGCGGCGCGCGTCTCGGAGGCACTGCGGGCCGAGGCGCAGGAGAAGCGCGAGGAGGCCGAGCGCGTCGCGACCGAGCTCGCGGAGGCCGAGGAAGCGCTGCGTTCACGGCGCTGAGCGCCGCGTTTATCGGTCTCTCGGATTGGACAGAACCGGACAGCGCTCGTCGGGAGACTGCGTCAGGAGGCGGGGCGTGACGGCGGCGGACAATCGACCCGATCTGGCGGGCTGGTGGGAGGACGGCGAGCTCGAGCCGTGCCCGGAGTGTGGCGAGCAGAAGCTCGCGCCCGCTTCGTCGGGCAGCGCGGCCCGCCACGTGCGGGTCTGCCTCGTCTGCGGCGTCGTCCCGGAGCCCGAGGCCGGCGCCAGTTCCACATCAAGCCTCTAGCTCGGATTGGCGATTGACGAAGCCGGGGGGGCGGCTAGGATGCGTCCACCGCGATGGATGGGGTCACATTGCGAATCGGCGAGGCCGAGCTGACGCTGACGTCCACCCGGGCGCGCGCACTGGCGGCGTCGCTGTGGGACGACCCCACCCGCGGCGCGGCGAGCGTCGCCGCCCAGATCGCCGCCGAGCTGAAGATTCCGCCCGCATTCGGCCGCGTGATCGAGCTCGGCGAGCGTGAGGCAACGCTCGTCGAACGCGCGCTCGGGCGCAGCGTCGACCCAATCTGACTCGCGCCTGCGAACCAGATTGGAGACGCTCGAGCAAAGGCCCATACGGGATTCGAACCCGTGCCGCCGCCGTGAGAGGGCGGTGTCCTAGGCCACTAGACGAATGGGCCCCGTGACGCGGGGCAGTGTAGCGAAGCGCGGGCGCGGGTACCCGCGGCCCATGTTCGGTCGCTGGAGGAAGAAGCAGAAGCACCGCGCGGACAAGCAGCAGGGCGACCCGAGCGCCCTCGAGCGGGAGGGCGATCCCCGCGGCGGGCTGCAGGACGAGGCGTATCGGACGGCCGAGCCTACCGAGCTGGTCGAGGCCGAGGGCGTCGCGATGAGCGGGCCGGGCGGGACGCCGCAGGACGGCACGACGCCCGACGAGCGCCGCGAGAACGACCGCTGAGCCTCTCCACGGCCGAGCTGCGGCGCACCGCACGTGGCGCAGCCGACGAGTTCACCCGTCACGACCTGCTCACGTACTCGAGCGCGATCGCGTTCCAGGTCCTCTATGCCGTGGTCCCGCTGGCGCTGCTGGCACTTGCCGGGCTCTCGCTGACCGGCGAGCGCTCCGTGTACACAGACCACGTCGCACCGACGCTGCAGCACCACCTCTCGCGCGACGCGTTCCGGATCGCCAACCGCACGGCGACGAAGGTGATGGCGAGCCGGGCGCTCTTCTGGGGCACCATCGGCTTCCTGATCGCGCTGTGGGGAGTCGGCGCCTCGCTGCGCGCGATGATGACGCCGCTGAACACCACGTACGGGTCGCGCGAGACGCGGTCGTGGTTGAGACGCCTGCTCGTGTCGCTCGCAGGCGGCTTCGCCGTCGTGGTGTGCGTCTTCGCAGCGGCTGCCGCCGTCCTCGGCGGACGGCTGCTGCACGTGCACGGGGTGGCCGCCGTGGGCGTCTTCCTCGGGCGCTGGCTCGCTGCGCTCACCTTCCTGCTCGCGGCGATCGCGGTCATCCTCCGCGCGGTGCCGGCGAAGAAACGTCCGTTCCGCTGGATCACAGTGGGCTCGCTGCTCTCGGCCGCGTGCTGGATCGCCGCGACCGTGGGGTTCGGGGCCTACATCAGCGCCGTGTCGTACTCGTCGTTCTACGGGGGGCTCGGCAGCGTCATCCTGCTGCTCGTCTACCTCCACGTCGCCGCGATCGCGTTCCTGCTCGGAGTCACCGTGGACGCGGTGCTGCAGAAGGAGGAGACACGCAAGCACCGGCGAGGTCGAGGCCGTACACGGGCTGGTAGGTGATGCACCCGACGCGCGCCGAGACGAACACCCGCGCGTTCAGCACGGCGTAGGCGGCGAGCGGTGCGTCGCTGCGCGCGACCTCGATTCCCAGGCTGCCGTACGCGCGGTCGCGTGCTACGCCACGCAGTCGCTGCGCTGCGTCGATCGCACGGTTCACGTGCGGGCTCGCGTAATAGGAGATGTTGCTGTTGCCCACGGCGCGGATCGCACGTCCGTCGAGGAGCTTGTCGACGAGGCCGTACGGATCGCCGTAGTCGGGGCGCGTGATCACGTCCGCGATGTCGAACGCGGTCCCGCGGACACCGGCGAGCGTGAACTGCCCGGGCGAGGTGTCGATCCGGACGTGGAGCCCGATCTTCCGCAACGCGTCGGCGACGACGATCGCGCGCTCGGCGCAATCCTCGGTTCCGCAGGCGAGGAAGACAGCATGCGCGCCGCGCAGGTGCCTGCGAGCGAGCGCGCGGGCCGTCGCCAGGTCGGGCTCGCCGACGGGATAGACGTGACGTGCCCGGTAGCCGGGAAAGCCGGGCGGCAGGTACTCGTCGTTCGGCAGCGCGCCCTCGGGACCGAACAGGCGCACGAGCGCTGGCCGGTCGAGTGCATAGTTGATCGCTCGCCGCAGCCACGGGTTGCCCTTGAAGAGCGGACGCGCGGTGTTGAGCGCGAGATACGCGACGATCGGCTGCTGCACGACGATCAGGTGCCGACGGTCACCCTTGAAGCGCTGCGCGAGCGCGGCGAACGCGGAGGGCGTCACGACGCCGTAATCCGCCTCTCCTCGCTCGAGCTGGAGGCGGATCTGCGACGAGAAGGCGCCGAACCGGTAGACGATCCGCTGCAGCTTCGGGCGCCGCGGCCCGTGGTAGTAGGGGTTCCGGCGCAGCACGAGCGAGCGGCCTGGGCGGTAGCGGTCGACGGCGAACGGGCCCGCGGACGGCAGCGTGTCGAACTGCCGCTCGGGCGCCCAGGGCGGCACGGCGCAGAAATACGGGAGCGCGAGCCGTTGCGGAAAGTCGGGCGCCGGCACACGCAGGTGGACCGTCAGGGTGCGCCCGTGCACACGCCAGAACGCGACCTCGCGCAGGTAGGGGTCCGCCGGCGACACGAGCTCCTCGGAGCGGGCACGCTCGAACGCACGCGTGAACGCTCGC
This sequence comes from Thermoleophilia bacterium, assembly GCA_013362295.1. Lineage (GTDB taxonomy): Bacteria > Actinomycetota > Thermoleophilia > Gaiellales > Gaiellaceae > PALSA-600. Next base: position 422 of record JABFWJ010000257.1, on the reverse strand, counting down.
GCCGTCACGGGTTCGCCGTCGCTGAACCTCCAGCCGCGCCGGATCTCGAAGGTGTACGTGAGCCGATCGCGCGAGATGCGGGGCAGCCGCGCCGCCACCTCCGGGACGATCCGCGTCCCGAGGTAGCCGCCGACGGCGGGGTAGTTGAGGAGCTTCGCGCACGTCGCATACTCGAGCTCCCACGCCTGCTGGGTCTGGGCAAGCGCGGGATCGAGTGACGCGAAGTCCTGCGTCTGCGTGACGACGAGGGCGTCCGGCGGCGGCGCAACGGTCTTACCGCCCTTGTACAGGACGATCCCGATGAAGGTGAGCAGGACGATCGCGAGCACGGCGACCGCACCGAGCTCGACTGCCGTCCGCAGCACTTCGCGCGGACGCTTCGGCCGCGGCGGGCGCTCTCTCCGCTCCTCCACGCGCGGAGT
>JABFWJ010000011.1 GCA_013362295.1 Thermoleophilia bacterium | reverse complement strand
ATCTCGTCCATCACCTCGCGCACACGCGCCCGGGAAAGGCCGTGGATCGAGCCGTTGAGGTAGACGTTCTCGCGCCCGCTGAAGTCGGGGTGGAAGCCGGCGCCGAGCTCGAGCAGCGACGCGATGCGGCCGCCGGCCTCGATGCGGCCCGTCGTCGGCTTGATGATTCCCGAGATGACGCGCAGGAGCGTCGTCTTGCCGGAGCCATTGCGTCCGACGAGCCCGACGGCGTCGCCGGGCTCGATCGCGAGGGAGACGTCGCGCAGCGCCTGCACGTCGCGCGCGCCGGTGCGACCGCGCGAGACGAACAAGTCCTTCAGCGTGCGCTGCGCCTTCGGGTAGACGCGGAACGTCCTCGAGACGCGGTCGACGACGATCCGGCCGGGCGTCACGGCGTCGCCGCGGCGAGCCTGTTGCGCACGATGTCTCCGAGCGTGCGGACGAAGCGCGGATCGTCGTTCGGCATCTCGATGCGCTCGAGCTGCAGGCCGAGCTCGCGCGCCTTGTCCTGCGCCTCGTTGTCGATGTCCCACCGGATCTCCAGATGATCCGACACGAACCCGACGGGGCAGACGAGCACGCTGCTCACGCCGCGCGCGCCCAGCTCCGCGAGGTGGTCGAGGATGTCCGGACCCAGCCACGGCTCCCCCGTCGGCGACTCGCTCTGAAACGAGAACGACCAGTCGTCGACGCCCGCGGCGTCCGCGACGAGGCGCGCGGTCTCGAGCAGCTGGTCCTTGTACGGGTCGCCCTCGCCGATGATGCGCGCGGGCAGCGAGTGCGCGGTGAAGACGACGTGCGCGTCCGTACCGCGCACCCGGTCGGCGAGGAACGCGATGAAGCCCTGGTCGTCGTGCCAGCTGTCGACGAAGTCGAGCTCCGCCCGTCCCTGGAGCGCTGCCTCGAGCTGCTCCTTGTAGCCCTCGATCGACAGGCGGCTGTAGTGCGGCGCGAGAACGAGGCCGACGAGGCGCTCCGCACCGCCTCCGACCGCCGCCTCGACGGCGTCGGCGATGTGCGGCGTCCAGTGCTTCATGCCGGTGTAGACCGGGACGCCGAGCTCATCCTGCAGCGCGGCGCGAGTCGCCTCGGTGATCGCGTTGAGCGGGTTCGAGTCCTCGATCCCGAGGCTGCGGTAGCGCGAGACGAGGTCGTCGAGGTGCTCCGGCGCGATCGGGCGACCGCCGCGGATGTCCGAGTAGTAGGCGGGCACGTCCGCCACGCGCTCGGGCGAGCCGTACGCCATCAGGATCACCGCGGTGCCGGTCATGCGAGGGACCGTAGCGTAGAGACACCGAACGGCTCTTCGCCCTAGGCGCGCGCCTCCACGGTGCGCTCCTGGACGAGCTCGGCGAGCCGCGAGACGAGGTCCGGATCGGTGCGCGGCAGCACGCCGTGGCCGAGGTTGAAGATGTGACCGGGCCGGGCGTTCGCGCGGTCGAGGATCTCGCGGGCCGCCGCTTCGACGCGCTCCCACGGCCCGAGCAGCACCGCGGGATCCAGGTTCCCCTGCACCGCGCGCTCCTCGCCGGCCAGCGCCCACCCCTCGTCGAGGGCGATGCGCCAGTCGAGGCCGATCACGTCGCCGCCGGTGCGCGCCATCGCCGGCAGCAACGTCGAGGCGCCGGTGCCGAAGTGAATGGTCGGCACGTCGACCGCGGCGAGGATGCGCGCCGACCACGGCGCGACGAACTCCTCGTAGTCGGCCGGCGAGAGCGCTCCGACCCAGGAGTCGAAGAGCTGCACGACGTCCGCCCCGGCACGGGCCTGCGCGGCGACGTAGCCGGCGAAGCAGTCGGTGAGCTTCTCCATCAGCCCGCGCCACACATCGGGCTCGCGGTACATCAACGCCTTCACCGTCGCGAACTCGCGCGAGGGCTTTCCCTCGACGAGGTAGCCGGCGACGGTGAACGGGCCGCCGCAGAAGCCGATCACGGCGCGCTCATCCGTGAGCTCGCCGCGCACGATGCGGATCGCGTCGAGCACCGGCGCGAACGCCTCCTCCGGATCGGGCACGCGCAGGCGCTCGACGTCGGCGATCGTGCGCACGGGCTCGCCGACGACCGGCCCAACGCCCTCCACGAGGTCGACCTCGATGCCCATCCCGAGCACCGGGGTCATGATGTCCGCGAACATCACGGCCGCGTCGACGCCGTGCCGGCGCACAGGCTGCAGCGTCACCTCGGCGCAGAGCTCGGGTGTGCCTGCGACCTCCCAGAAGGAATGCCGCTCGCGGACGGCGCGGTATTCGGGCAGCGAGCGGCCGGCCTGGCGCATGAACCACACGGGCGTGTGCTCGACGGGCTCGCGCCGGGCGGCGCGGACGAGAAGCGGGTCCATGGCTCGTTAGGCTAACTACGGTGTCGAAGGGACCTCTCGCCGTCCGCTGGGGGCCCGCTCCCGCGACGTCACCGCAGGCCGGCGTCGTCGAGACCGTCCAGGTCGAGCTCGCGAACGACGGCACCGTGACGTGGGGCGAGGGGGTCCGGCTCGCCTACCACTGGCTCGACGGCCGGGACAACCCGATCGTCTGGGACGGCCAGCGCACGCCGGTCCCCGCGCTCGCGCCGGGGGAACGCGCAACGGTCGCCGCGAGCGTGCGCGGGCCGATGCCGCCCGGCCCGTACCGGCTCGCGTTCGACATGGTTGCCGAGCAGCGCGCGTGGTTCTCGGAGCTCGGCAGCCCGATGCTCGCCCAGGACGTCACGGTGCGCACGCGCGAGGCCGAGCCGAGCCTCGACCTTCCCGCGGGCGTCGAGCCGTCACCGGACTGGGCCGAGCGCGTCCGAGCGGCACACGCCGAGGGGTACGGCGTGGTCGCCGGAGCGATCGCGTGGAGCGGACGACGCCCGCGCCCGCTCGCGCCGTACGCGCCGGGGCCGGGACGACTGCCGGGCTTCGCCGGGCCGCTGCTCTGTCCGTCGGTGCTTCCCGGGATCGAGCTCGAGCGTCTCGACGACGTCGAGGGACTGCCCGCCTACGCCGCACCCCGCGACGAGCCGTGGGTCTACGACGGGCGGATCGTGCTCAGAGCTCGACCGCGATCCGGTCGTCGACCCGGCTGAAGACCCACGCACCGAACACGAGCGCGAGCGCGGCCGCGACCACGAGGTAGAGGACGTCCGCGATCCGCGGCGCGCCCCCGAGCCAGAGCGCATCGCGGACGGCGTAGATCGGAGGAGCGAGCGGGTTGCCCCAGCGCAGCAGGTCGAGGAGCGCGTGGTGGCGCTGCACACGGGCCGGCAGCTGCGCGAAGCGCCAGAGGATCGGCGTCAGGAAGAACCACGGCAACAGCGCTGCGGCGATCAGGTGCTCGACGTCGCGGTAGAGGACGTTGAGGCACGCGACGAGCAACCCGAGCCCGGCGACGAGCCCGACGAAGAGCACGGCGAGCGGCAGCGCGAGCCACACCGTCGAGCGCGCCTCCGGGATGAACACGAGCGAGAGCACCACGAGGATCGCGACCATGACCGCGAACGTCACAGCCTGCGTCGCGATCGTCGAGAAGGCGACCAGCTGCCGCGGGAACCGCACCTTCTTGATCAGCTCCGCCGAGTCGACGAGCGAGCGCGACGAGGCCTGCAGCGAGGTGGCGAAGAAGAGCCAGCAGGCGAGCCCCGCGAGCAGGTAGAGCGGGTAGTGGCGGATCGTCCCGCCCTTCCAGAGCAGACCGAAGACCACGAGGTAGACCCCGAGCAGCACGAGCGGGTTCAGCAGCGACCAGAAGACGCCGAGGAGCGAGCCCTTGTACTTGGCCTGGAAGTCGCGCCGGAAGAGGTTCGCGAACAGCTCGCGGTAGCGCAGGAGATCGGCGTAGACCGTCATCGTCGCGAATTAGTCTAGGGACGCCCCAACACGGCCCTAACACCGGTCCACTACCCTCGCCACACGTGAGCACCCTCGCGGCCCTCGCCGCTCTCCCCGCCGCCGCACTCGCCGTCTGGGCGTTGCTCCAATCACCGCTCGCGGCGCGCCTCGTCGCCGCCCCGTCGGGAGAGCGTTGGCACGACCGGCCGACGCCGCTCCTCGGCGGGCTCGCGATCTTTTTCGGGATCACGGCCGGCCTCTGGCTCGCGATCGCGGTCGGCGCCGTGCCGCTGACAAGCGAGATCGCGGGCATCTACGGCGGCATCTCCCTCCTGTTCGTCGCCGGGCTCGTCGACGACGTGCGGGCGCTGCCTCCGGCCGCGAAGCTCGCGCTTCAGCTGGCCGCGGCGATCGTCGTGCTCGCGACCGGCACCGAGGTGCAGCTGATCCACGAGCGCGTCGTCGGCTGGGCGCTCGCGTTGCTCTGGCTCGTCGGGATGACGAACGCCTTCAACCTGCTCGACAACATGGACGGCCTCGCGGCGACGCTCGCCGGGATCGCGTTCGCGTTCTTCGCGATCGACGCGGTGACGATCCATCCGAGCCACACGATCCTGGCGCTCTCGCTCGCGGGCGCGTTGTCGTGCGCAGGGTTCCTCCCGTTCAACCTCCGCCCGCACGGCAAGGCGCTGATCTTCATGGGCGACTCGGGGTCCCAGGTGCTCGGCTTCACGCTCGCGGCACTCGGCCTGTCCGCGAGTTGGAAGGTCGCGGGCACGACCGTCGCCACCCTGCTCCTCCCTGTGCTCGTGCTCGCGGTGCCGATCCTCGACACGACGCTCGTGACGATCGCGCGGCTGCTCGAGGGCCGTCCCATCTCGCAGGGCGGACGCGATCACTCGTCGCACCGCCTCGTGCGCTTCGGCCTGTCGGAGAAGAACGCCGTGCTGCTGCTCGCCGTGATCGCGAGTGCCCTCGGCGCGACGAGCCTCGCCTACAACGTCCTCGGCGATCAGCGGCTCGCGCTCGTCGGCGTCCTCGTCACGTTCGTGCTGCTCGTGCAGTTCGCGAGCTTCCTCGCCGACGTCGAGCGGCGCGCGCCGGGGGTCGAGGCGCCCGGGCTGCTCGAGACCTTCGCGGTGCACTGGCGGCGGCTCGTCGAGGTGGTCGTCGACTTCTGGTTGATCACCGGCGCGTTCGCCGTCGCGTACGTGATCCGCTTCGGCTGGCCCGGGACGACAAACCAGCGCCACATTGCGCTCGTCACGCTGCCGATCGTGATCGCGGCGCGCTATCTCGCTTTCGTCCCGTTCGGCCTCTACCGCTCGATCTGGCGCTACGCGGGCGCGCGGGACGTCGCGGCGATCGCGTCGGCCGTGGCGGTCTCGGAGGTGGTCGCGCTCGCGTACATCGTGCTCACACAGAACACCGGCGACTTCACGCGCTCGTTCTTCATCATCGACGCGCTCCTGTGTGCGGTGACGATCGGAGGTTCGCGCCTCGTCGAGCGCGCGCTCGTGACCGGCCTGCGCAGCTACCACGCGCGCGCCGGCCGACGCACGCTGATCGTCGGCGCGGGCCGCACCGGGCGCAGCCTGATGCGGGAGCTGCGCGAGACCGCCGGGGAGCGCGTCGTCGGCTTCGTGGATGACAACCCGAGGCTGCGCCGTCGCCGCGTGCACGGCGTGCCGGTCGTCGGCGGCGCACACGAGCTGCCGCGGCTGCTGCAGCGGCTCGAGCCGGACATCGTGCTGATCACGATTCCGGACGCATCCCGCGAGCGGCTCGATGCGATCGTGGACGCGTGCAGCGAAGCCGGCGTGACCTGCCGGGCGGTCCGGCGCGAGATCGACCTCGATCCGCGCGTGGTCCTCGGCACGGCCCTCGACGAGTGACGGACGCGTCGATCACGCGGGCCGCGAACAGGGAGCGGACGGCACTGGACCGCTTCCTCGCCGTCGTGCCCGTCGCCTCGGCGGCGCTCGTGATCCTGATGATCCTCTTCTGGGAGGCAGCGGTCCGCAAGACGCCGACGATCTTCGTCGACGAGCTCAAGTGGGCGCAGCTCTCGCGCGCGATCGCGACGACGGGCCATGCCGCGCAGCGCGGCGAGCCCGCGAGCTTCAAGTCGCTCTACTCGTTCCTGATCGCGCCGTGCTGGTGGCTGGGGTCGACGGGAGCCGCGTACACGGCGATCAAGTACCTGAACCTCGTCGTGATGGCGAGCGCGGCGGTTCCGATCGCCTACCTGGCACGACGGCTGGTATCCCCGACCGCGGCCGTCGTGGCCGGGCTCGGCACGCTGTGCACGTCGGCCTTCTTCTACGCGCCCTTTCTCCTGCCGGAGGTGCTCGCGTACCCGACGTTCTGCCTCTGCGCCTACCTCTGCGTGCGCGCGCTGGCCGGGGACGGAAGGACGTGGACGATCGCGGCGATCGTCGCCTGCGCCGGGGCGGTGCTCGTGCGGTCACAGCTCGTCTGCGTCGGCGCGGCGTTCGCCGTCGCCGGAGCCGTCCTGTGGCTGACGGGCCCGCGCGGCAAGAGGCTGCGCTCCGGCTGGAGCCGTTCGGACCAGCTCGGCGCCGCGGTGCTCACCGTTGGCGCGCTGATCTTCGCCAACGCGCTCATCAGCCATCACTCGAACGAGTGGGCAGTCGTCACGCAGAACTACCAGGGGAAGCTCTGGCACCTGGCGCTCGAAGCAGGGTCGGCGCTCGTGATCGGGCTGGGCGTCCTCCCGGCAATCGCGGGGCTCTCTTCGCTCTGGCTTCCCGAGAGGAAGGACGACCGGACCTGGCGTGCGTTCGCGGCGTTCCTCGGCGCGTCGATCCTCGCCTTCGGGGCCTACACGGGCATCAAGGCGGCCTATCTCTCGGTCACGTTCGGGACGTTCGTCGAAGAGCGGAATCTGATCTACCTCGCACCACTGTTGATCGTCGGAGCCGTCGTCTACTTCAGTGCGCATCGCCCCTCCTGGGTGACCCTTGGCGCCTCGACTGCCGTGTGCGGCTGGCTCCTGCTCGCCTACGGCTACCAGCTCGGCTATCCGTACTTCGAGGCCCCGGGCTACGGCATCGCCGTGATGGCGAACCGCGCCTTCCATTGGGACCAGCCCACGATCCGGATCGGCCTCTTCGCGGCACTCGCGATCGCCTTCGCGGTCTGCCTCGTCCCGTTCGCGCGGACGAGGGTCGATGCCGCGCGCCCGGCGCTGCTCGGGCTTGCCGCGCTCGGCGTCGCGGTCTGGGGCCTGGCCGGCGAGGTCACGAGCGCACGTGGATCGCAGCAGGGCGCAGACCAGCTCGCAGCCAACCTCCCGCAGCCGCTCGACTGGGTCGACCAGCTCACCGGCGGACACGGAGTGACATACCTCGGTCAGCAGATCGGTCCTGACATCGGCCTGTCGCTGACCGAGTTCTGGAATCGCTCGATCGAGCACATCTGGACGCTGGACGGGACGGCGCCCGGCCCCGGTCCGACGCTGACGCCCGATCTCGCGAGAACAGACGGCACGCTCCGCTACGACCCGGGACTCGACTACGTGCTCGCCGACAACGGAATCAAGCTCATCGGCCGCCCGATCGAAACGGGCGGGTCGCTGACCCTGCTGCGCATCTCCCATCCCTGGCGCCTCCAGGAGGCGTACTACGGTCGCTCGTCGGACGGCTGGATCGCCGACCGGCACGACGCCACGTATGCCTACTTCGGCCCGGCACGGCATGGCGTGTTGTCGATCGACGTGAGCAGGACGGGCTTCTGTGCGAACTCGGCGCCGCCGACGCCGGTTACGATCCGAATCGGGCCGGTCGCACTGAACTCGCAACGAGCAGCGAGGGTTGCAAAGGCGACCATGGTCCGCCACGCCACGCTGCACAGTTGCAAGCACATCCCGATCCAGCTGCGCACCACGGCCCCTGTGGCGGTCGACGTGCACGTCGAGACTCTTCTGCGGGCCACCGACTACGGGATCAGCGATTCGCGGATGCTGGGCGCCCAGTTCGGCGGTTCGTTCACGCCGACGCGCTGACGAGCAGCGGAAAGCGCACGCGCGTCAGCGCACGCGCACCGGGAAGCGGCTCGATCGCGTGCAGCAGCGCCTGCAGCGGTCCTGGCAGCTTCCCGCGCTGCGGCGTCAGGAACGGCCTGACCTCGACCCGGCGCCAGCCGGCCGCGCGCACGTCGGCAAGGACCTCGCGCGGCGCGTGTGCACGGGGATCGAAGTCGAAGATCAGCTTTGCGCGCGTGAAGCCGTGCAGGTGCTCGAGGAACGCGCGGCGATCAGGCGCGAGGTAGAGCGAGCGGAAGATCGTCGTGGCGTCGACCGGCTCCGGCGGCGTGTACTCGAGCGTCCCCTGCACGACGCGGTCGCCGAGCGATCGTCGCGCCACTCGGACCATCGGCCCGCTCGCGTCGACGCCGCGGTAGTCGAAGCCGAGCGCGAGCAGATGCCGGCCGAGGCCGCCGTCGCCGCAGGCGAAGTCGAGGATGCTCGCGCCGGGAGCGAGCTGCGCGGCGACGAGCTTCGCGCGCCGCGCGTAGTACCGCTCCGCGTCCGCGTAGTCGTGCTCGCTGTAGCGCTCCGCGATCGCGTCGTACTTGTGCGTGCTCGTCATGGCAACCCGAAGAACACTTAGTGTTGAGTCAACACTAAGTCGGGGTTTCGAAGTGCCTGCGCGCTCACAGGGCCCTCAGCCGCTCGGGATGCTTGCGCACGAAGCGGAGGATGCCGCGCCAGTGCCAGATTGTGCGCCGGGTGAGCCAGCGCTTGTCCGTCTCCGCCTGGTGCTCGTGGCGCACGACCGCACCGGGGACGTACCAGCGCTCCCAGCCGGCGCGCATCGCGCGGTATTGCAGGTCGATGTCCTCCCCGTACAGCCGGAAGCCCTCGTCGAAGCCGCCCAGCTCGTCGAGCATCGCGCGCCGGAGCAACAGGAAGCCGCCGAGCATCCAGTCCGCCTCGACCGGCTCGATCGGCTGCGCCTCGCCGAGGTGAAGGTGCCGGCGCTGCGGCACGACGAGCCGGAGCGGCGTGCGCCGGACGATCGTGCCGAGCACCGTCGGAAAGCGGCGCCGCGACGGCTGCGGGGCGCCGTCGGGATAGACCATGCGCGGGCCCGCCACCCCGCACCGTGGATGCTCGGCCGCGAAGGCTCGGAGCCGGTCGACCGCGCCCGGTTCGGGCACGGCATCGGGGTTCGCCGACAGGACGAGCTCGGAACTCGTCAGCGCTGCGCCTCGATTCACGTTCGCGCCGAAGCCGAGGGGCTGCGGGTTGTGCACAGCGTCGACGCCGTCGGGCACCGAGCCGGGGACGTTCGCGATCACGACGAGCTCGTCGACCTGCGCGCGCAGCGCGGGCAGCGACTCCTCCAGCTCGCGCGCATGCCCGTGCGACACGACCACGGCCGCGACTCTCACGCCATCACCGCGCGGTAGACGTCGGCGGTGAGGCGTGCGCTCGCCTCCCAGGTGAACAGCGCCGCGCGCTCGAGCCCGGCGCGGGCGTAGCGCTCACGCTCGGCGAGGGCGGTCCGCACGCCCTCGACCAGATCGCCGTAGATGCCGGCGTCGCCGGCCACCTCGCGGAGCGCCGCGTCGTCGGAGAGCACGACCGGCGTGCCGCTCGCCAGCGCCTCGAGCGCGGGCATACCGAAGCCCTCATATCGGGACGGCAGCAGGAGCGCGGCCGCGCGGCGGTAGAGCTCCGCCAGCTCCGGCTTGTCGACCCAGCCGCGGACGTCCGCGCCGCGTGCCCGGAGCTCGCGCCCGAGCTCCGGCTCCTTCTCGGGGCCGGCGACGACGAGCGGGAGGCCGGCCGCGTCGGCGGCGTCGAGCGCGGCGAGC
>JABFWJ010000355.1 GCA_013362295.1 Thermoleophilia bacterium | reverse complement strand
GCGCCCGACCGGCTTCATCGTCTACCTCCTCGCGTTCCTCGTTCACTGGTCGGTGCTCTCGATCGTCGTGACGGTCCGGCTGTGGCGGGCGGGCCACGATCAGCCCGCCGTCGCGCGGACGAGGATGCGCATGCTCGCGTTCGCCGCGGTCGCTCTGACGATCGCGATCGTCGGCAGCGCGGCCGCCGGCGATACCGACTCGCCGGCCGCGCTCGCAGTCCAGATCCTCGCCCTGGCCAGCGGTCTCGCCTCCGTGCTCGGGCTCGAACCGCCTCAGATCGTCCGGTTCTCCTGGCGCGCAGTCGAGCAGCAGCGGTTCCAGGAGGCGATCCGGGGCCTGATGACGCTCGCGACGACGCGGGCGGAGGTGGCCCAGCGGGTGCTTGGCCCGGCCGCCGCTCTCGTAGGCGCCCGCGGCGCGGCGATTCTCGACGCCGACGGCAACGTCCTCGCCCAGCAGTTCGTTCCGGCCGGCGCGGCAGGGGCCGAGCCGGTTCGCGTCGACGAGCCCGGAGTGACGCTGCAGGTCTGGCGCTCCCCTTACGCGCCGTTTTTCGGCGAGGACGAGTTGCAGGTGCTCCAGACGGTCGCCGCGCTGACGGGGATCGCCCTCGACCGTGTTCGGCTGTTCGAGCAGGAGCATCAATCGCGGGTCGCGCTCGAACGCGCGAACGAGCTGATGACGAACTTCATCGCGCTCGCGGCGCACGAGCTGCGCACGCCGGTGACGACGGTGCACGGATTCGTCACGACGCTGAACCGGCTCGGCGACCGGCTCGATGAGGCGCGGAAGGACGAGCTGCGCGTCGGGCTGGAGCAGCAGACGACTCGGATGGCCGGGCTCGTCGAGCAGCTCCTCGATCTGTCGCGGCTCGACGCCGAAGCCGTGGAGGTTCGCCCGCAGGAGCTCGACCTGTCCCAGCGGCTACGCGAAGTCGTCGAGGTTGCGGCGGGTGCACGCGCGGCCGACGTCGAGCTCGAGATCGTCGGGCCCAGGATCGCGAAGGTCGACCCGGCGATCGTCGACCACGTCGTCACGAATCTCGTCACGAACGCTCTCCGCTATGGGAAGGCGCCGATCCGGGTGACCGCGTGGGTCGACGGCGGTCAGGTGATGATCACCGTCGAGGACTCCGGCCCCGGGGTCGCACGCGAGATCGAAGAAACGCTTTTCGAGCGGTTCACGCGTGCCGGCGTCGCGCGCGACCGCGTGGCCGGCACCGGCCTCGGGCTTGCGATCGCCCGCGCGTACGCGCGCGCGCACCGCGGCGACCTTCGCTACGAACGCCGCCAGCCCACGGGATCGCGCTTCGTCGTCGAGTTGCCGATCGGCTGACCGTTTTCATTAGGCTGGGCGCGTGGCGACGATCTCCTTCGCGCGCGGCGTCCCGGCGCCCGAGTGCCTGCCGGTCGAGCAGCTCGCCGACTGCGCGCGCACCGCTCTCGAGCGCGACGGGCGGACGGTCCTCTCCTACGGCCCTTCCCCCGGTTACGCCCCGCTGCGGGAGTGGCTCGCGGAGCGGCACGGGGTGGACGTCGGGCGCGTGTTCGTCACGAACGGCTCGCTCCAGGGCTTCGTGTTCCTGGCCCAGCGGCTCGCGGCCGGGAAGCGTGTGCTCGTCGAGAAGCCGACCTACGACCGCCCGCTGAAGATCCTCCGCGAGCTCGGAGCCGACATCGTCGGCCTGCACTGTGACGAGGAGGGCCTGGATCCCGACGCGCTGCAGCACGCGCTGCGCGAGGGGGAGCAGCCGGCGTTCCTCTACCTCATCCCGACGTTCCAGAACCCGAGCGGCCGCACGCTCAGCGAGGAGCGCCGCGCGCGCATCGTCGAGCTGGCGCGCGAGCACGACCTGCTCGTCCTCGAAGACGATCCGTACGGGCTCGTGCGCTTCGAGGGCGAGCCGTTGCCGTCGCTGCTCGAGCTCTCGGGCGGCGAGACGGCGTACAGCTCGAGCTTCTCGAAGACGATCGCGCCGGGGCTCCGCGTCGGCTGGTTCGTGCTGCCCGAGGCGCTGGCGCGCGAGATCGAGCTGACGGCGACCTCGACGTACATCACGCCTGTTCTGCTCGGGCAGGCGACGGTCCACGAGTTCGTCACGCGCGGTCATTTCGAGCCGAACCTCGAACGCGTCCGTGATCTCATAGGTCAGCGCCGCGACGCGATGCTCGCCGCGCTCGACCGCGAGCTGCCGAACGTGCGCACGACGCGCCCTGACGGCGGCTACTTCCTGTGGGTGGAGCTTGCCGGCGTGGACGCGGCCGACCTGCTCGGACGAGCCGAGGAGGCGGGCGTCACGTTCGTAAAGGGAACGGACTTCGGCGGCGAGCCCGACACGCTCCGGCTCGCGTACAGCTTCGTCTCGGTCGACGAGATCGCCGACGGCGTCGGCCGGCTAGCGGCCGCGCTGCCGGCGGCGGTGTAGCTGCGACAGCAGCACGCCGAGCGCGACGCCGACACCGAGCGAAAGCAGGATCACCCAGATCAACGAGACGCGCGTCGACGCGAAGACGAACCTCACCTTCACGTGCGGCGTGTTCAGGACGACGAAGAGGAGCGCATAGATCCCGATCGCCGCGACCGCGATCAGCCTCGACCAGAGGCCGGGCTGGTAGGTCTGTCGCTTCTCTTCGAGGCGGGCGGCGAAGCCCCGGCGCTTCGACTCTCGCTCCGGCGGGCGTTTCTCTTCGTCGGTCACCGCTCTATGCGACAGCGGCGGCGGTCACGGCGAGCGGAACGAGACGCGGCTGCTTGGGGGGTTGGAGCGTGCGCGTGGCGGCGCGAAACGTCGGGCACGGACGCTCGGGTGACATCGCACAGAGGCCGTGACGGCGGAAATAGCAGTCGTCGCAAGTCGAAGCAGGCTGTCCGTTCATGGGTCCTTCCGAGGGCGATCGGCGGGGCTGGACGGGACGGGATGGTACGGGGCCGATTCAACCAGGAAAAGGGCTTGTCTAAACGGAAAACGTGCATTTTCCGGCAACTTCAACCTGGCCGGATGGGGAGGTTCCTACCCATTTTGGGGGAGTGTCGCCAAGGCGTGCAACACCTGTGGAAATGTCTCCACAGGGATAATCTTCAGCCCGCCCGCATACTTGCGGGCCTCGCTCGCGTTCTCCCCAGCCGGTACGACGAAGGCGTCCACATGAGCTTCGCGCGCGCCGATCGTCTTCTGCTTGACGCCGCCGATCGGGCCGATCGAGCCGTCCGGATCGATCTCGCCGGTCGCGGCGATCTTGTGCCCGTGCACGACGTCCCGTCCCAGCTCCTCCAGCACCTCGAGGGCGAAGGCGACCCCCGCGGAGGGTCCTCCGACGTTCCCTGCGTCGATGCGCACGGAGACCGGGAGGTGGATGTCGAGCGCCGGCTCGAGGCCCACGCCGACCACCGGCCGGCGATTCGCCCCTTTGCCTGCGCCGACCGTCTTCATGCGCTCGACGAGCGTGCGCTTGCCGCGTCGGATCGTGAACGCGACGATGTCGCCGACGTGGTGCGCGGTCATCCGCACGAAGACGTCGTGCAGCGTGTGTACCGGCCGGCCGTCGATCGCGACGACGACGTCGCCCGGCTCGAGCTTGCGGAACGCGGGCAGCCCCTGCTGCACGAAGGCGATGCGTGCACCGACCGGCCGCATCAGGACCTTCCGGCCCGCAGCGCGCAGCGCGACCGCCGCCGCGATCTGCTGTGAGCGATGCATGTCCTCGATGTCGAGGACGTGCCGTTCCTGCTGGTTCACCCCCGGTGGGTTGACCGCCTGCGGTGGGTAGAGGTCGGCGCCCTTGTGCAGTCCGCCGAAGAGCCGTTCGATCACCGTCGCCTTGCGCACGACGACGTCGACGAAGTACACACCGCCCCGCGTCGGGTCGTGTCCGCCCTCGACCGTGACGAGCGGCGCGACGGGATGTGCGCGGTCCGGCAGGAAGATGTAGTCGTTCGACGGGACGACGACGAGGGCGAGGACGACGGCAAGGAGCACGAGGCCCGCGACCAGCAGACGGCCGGGCCTGAAGAGCTTCACAGCAGTCCGCGCGAGAGCCCGCCGTCGACGAGCAGCGTCGTCCCGGTGACGTACGCGGCCCGCTCCGAGGCGAGGAAGCAGACGACGTCCCCGAATTCGCGGGGGGTGCCGAGGCGACCGACCGGGATTTGCGCGAGCTCGTCCGGCGACGGGCCGTCCTCGCCGTAGACCTCCTTCATCCGCGGCGTGTCGATGCGGCCCGGCGCGACGCAGTTGACGGTGATCCCCTGCGGGCCGAGCTCACGTGAGAGTGTCTTTGCCCAGCCGGTGATCCCCGGACGGATCGTGTTCGAGAGCGCGAGGTGTGCGGTCGGCTCCTTCACCGCGGCGGACGTGATGCAGACGATTCGCCCGGCGGGGCTCCGCTCGAGGTGCGGGAGCGCGAGCCGCACGAGCCGGACGGCCGGGAGCATCAGCAGCTCGAATGCGGTCTCCAGCTTGTCGTCGGTGATGCCGACGGCGGGGCCCGGCGGCGGCCCGCCCGAGTTCCAGACGACGATGTCGATCCCGCCGAACGCCTCCAGGGTGCGGCCGACCAGCCGTTCGAGATCCGTGGCGTTCGTCACGTCGCCGCGCACCGCGAGGGCGCCGATGCGCTCCGCGTCGCGGTCGAGCTGCTCCCGCCGGCGCGCGAACATCGCGACGTTCGCACCCTCTTCCGCGAGCGCCTCCGCGGACGCGAGGCCGAGCCCCGACGAGGCTCCGCAGACGATCGCCGTCCTCCCGCGCAGACCGAGATCCATGAGGGGTGGAAGGTAGCGGGTCGGGCCGAGGCGGGGTGAGCCGAGATTCGATGCGAAATCGAACTGCTCGAATCTGATTCAGAGAACGAATCAGGTTCGGCCCGAGGCAATCCGAATCTGATTCAGAGAACGAATCAGGTTCGGCCCGAGGCAATCCGAATCTGATTCGGCGCAGCCGAACCAGATTCGAGCCTTTACGCGCTGAGCACGCCGACGACGTCGCGGACGGCGTCGGCGGACTGCTGCAGAGCCGCGCGCTCGCCGTCGTCGAGCTCGACCTCGTAGATCTGCTCGACGCCGGCCGAGCCGAGCTTCACCGGGACGCCCATGTAGAGGCCGTCGATGCCGTACTCGCCTTCGAGGTACGCGGTGCACGGCAGCACGCGCTTCTCGTCGAGCATCACCGAGTCGACCATCCGCGCCGATGCGGCGCCGGGCGCGTACCAGGCCGAGGTGCCCATCAGCTGCACGAGCTCGCCGCCGCCCTTGGCGGTGCGCTCGACCATCGCTGCAGCGGCACGCCGCCGACGGTGGTCGCCGAGACAACCGACACCATCTGGTCGCCGTGGCCGCCCAGGACAACGGCGCTGACGTCCTTCACGGACGCGCCGGTCTCCCAGGCGATGAACGTCTGCAGGCGGGCCGTGTCGAGGATCCCCGCCTGGCCGAAGACACGCTCCTTGGGGAAGCCGGACACGCTCTTCGCGACGTGGCACATCGCGTCGAGCGGGTTCGAGACGACGATCAGGATCGCGTCGGGGCTCTGGTCGACGACCTTCTCCGTGACGTCCTTGACGATCTTCTCGTTCGTCGTCACGAGGTCGTCGCGGCTCATCCCCGGCGAGCGGGGAAGGCCGGCGGTGATCACCACGACGTCGGAGCCGGCCGTCGGCCCGTAGTCGTTCGAACCGGTGACGGTGGGCTCGTAGCCGAGGACGGCGCCCATCTGGTTGATGTCGAGCGCCTTGCCCTGCGGCAGGCCTTCCTTGATGTCGACGAGGACGACGTCCGCGTAGTCGCGCAGCGCAAGCACCTGCGCGCACGTTGCGCCGACGTTCCCGGCACCGACGACGGTGACCTTACGCCTGTCGCTCACCCTTCCAGCCTCCATTCTCGGCCTAGGCCGCCAGTTTCTCGATGATCGCGTCGGCGTACTCGCTCGTCCCGACCGCGGTCGGGTCGTCGCGCGACGGCTTCATGTCGTACGTGACCCGCTCTCCTTCGCGAATGACGTCCGCGACCGCCTGCTCCAGACGCTCCGCGGCAGCGCGCTCGCCGAGGTGCTCGAGCATCAGCTTGCCCGACAGGATCATCGCCGTCGGGTTGACCCTGTTCTGTCCCTTGTACTTCGGTGCCGAGCCGTGCGTCGCCTCGAAGACCGCGGTCCCCGGTCCGATGTTCCCACCGGGTGCGACGCCGAGGCCGCCGACGAGCCCTGCGGTGAGGTCGCTGATGATGTCGCCGTAGAGGTTCGGCAGCACCAGCACGTCGAACTCCTCCGGCCGCTGCACGAGGCCCATGCAGAGTGCGTCGACGAGGTTCTCCCAGGGCTCGATCTCCGGGAAGTCCTTCGCGACCTCGCGGAAGACCTGCAGGAACAGGCCGTCGGTGAACTTCATGATGTTCGCTTTCGTGACGCAGGAGACGCGCTTGCGGCCGTGCTCGCGCGCGTACTCGAAGGCCCAGCGGATGATGCGTTCGGAGCCCTCACGGCTGATCGGCTTCACCGAGATGCCCGAGCCCGCGGCGATCTGCTTCTTCTGCTGCTTGTTCAGCTCGGCGATCACGTGCTCGGCCTCTTCGGTACCGGCCTCGTACTCGATTCCGGCGTAGAGGTCCTCGGTGTTCTCGCGGACGATCACGACATCGACGTTTTCGTAGCGCGAGCGCACGCCGGCGTAGCTCTTGCACGGCCTCAGGCACGCGTACAGGCCGAGCTCGTGGCGGAGGGCCACGTTCACCGACCGGAAGCCCGTGCCGATCGGCGTCGTGATCGGGCCCTTGAGGGCGACCTTGTTCGCCTTGATCGAGTCGAGCGTCTCTGCGGGGAGCGGCGTCCCCGCCTCGTCCATCACGTCGACGCCTGCCTGGCGGACGTCCCAGTCGAAGCCGACGCCGGTCGCCTCGAGGACGCGGCGCGTCGCCTCTGTGAGCTCCGGCCCCGTCCCGTCGCCGGGGATGAGGGTGACTCGGTGTGCCATCGGGGGCGGAGCGTACACACGGACACCGGTTGCCCCGGGTCACCTGAAACGGGGAGCCTCGGCGCCGTGGCGCGGTGATTCCCAGCCGGGGCACCTCCACCTTGGATGAGCGGCATGGAAAGCTCTGCGGCGCTCCTCCAGGATCTCCCTCCCGTCACGCCTGCCTTCATCCGGCCGGCGACGGTCAGCGGGCCCGGCCGCACCGAGATGGCCGCCGCGCTCGCGCAGGCCGAGAGCCATGTCCAGGCGCATCGGTACGCAGAAGCACTCGAGGCGTTGAGCGAGGCGCACGTCCCGGCGACGTCCGCTCCCGACCTCGCGCTCGGCATCCTCCACTGCGAGAGCTGGGCACGGCTCTACCTCGGCGAGATCGAGGCCGCCGACGCGCTCGCCGAGCGCGCGCGGTCGCTGTCCGAGGCCGTGGTCTTCACCGACGTCGATCGGGCGGAGTCGCTGTTCCGCCTCGCGTGCTGCCGGTTGAAGGGCAACCGCGTGAGCAACGCGGTGTCGCTCTTCACGCTCGCCCTGCAGGTCGGCGAGCGCGGCGGGATCGCGGGCGACCGCGTCCGCGTGCAGGCATTCGAATGGCGCGCGCGCTGCTACCAGCGCCAGCGCGAATGGGATGCCGCGCAGGTCGACGCGGAGCGGTCGGTCGAGCTGGCCGCGCAGCTCGGCGACGGCCGACTCGAGGCACTCGCGCTCATGCAGTGCTCGATCGTGGCCGAGCGGCGCGGCGATCCACTGCTCGCACGCTTCTACGGCGAGCGCGCCCGCACCCTGGCGCACGACAACGGCGACCACCAGACCGAGGCGCGCATCGTGAACAACCTGGGCGGACTGAGCTACCTGCTCGGAGAGCCGGAGGTCGCGGTCGCATACCTCAAGGAGTCCTTCGCGCTGTCGCTCGAGATCGGCAACGACGCCGATGCCGCGCAGGCGGTCTCGTCGCTCGCTCAGGTTCATCTTCGCTGCGGCGCTCCGCGGCTCGCGGAGGAGCAGGCGCGCCACGCCCTGTCGATCCTCGACGAGCGCGACGACTACGTCGACGAGCGCGGCAACGTTCACCTCGTCCTCGGACGCGCGCTGCTGGAGCAGTCGCGCGACGACGAGGCGCTGAAGGAGTTCGCTGCGGCCGAGTGGCTCTTCGAGTCGCTCGGATCAGCCAGCCACGTTGCGGCCGCGTGGATGGCGCAGGGCGATCTGTATGGCCGCCGGGGAGATCTCGAGGCGTCGACGGCGCTCTACCGCCGTGCCGCCGAGGCGCTCCAGGACTTCAACTTCTAGAAAGGGGGCCATCCACATGAAGAAGCAGATCAATCTTGTCGCCGTGATGCTGTTCGTGATCGCGCTCGCGTCGCTCGTCGCAGCGGTCAAGCTCGGTCACGGCCACGGCGGCAACACCTACGGATTCTCGAGCGGCGGCTGATGCGCCGTCGCACGAGGTTCTTCCTCGCCGGTGTCGCGGCTCTCGTGGTCGCGGCGCCGGCGTTCGCCATCACGTCCGGGTCGATCGACGGGAACGCGCATCCGGCGGCCGGCCTGCTGCTCGCGGACCGCGGCAATGGGCCGGAGCCCGAGTGTTCCGGCGCGCTCGTGTCGCCGACCGTGTTCGTCACGGCCGCGCACTGCACGGGCAAGCTCGCGTCCGACCGCGTCTGGGTCAGCTTCGACACCCGCTACGTCGCGGGCTCGTCGGCGCTGCGCACCGGGACGGCGCACACGGATCCGCAGTGGGGCGTGGTGAAGGACGATTCGCATGATGTTGCGGTCGTCGTGGTCGACCGTCCCGTTCGCGATGTCACGCCGTACGCACTGCCCGCGGCGAACGCACTCGCGGAGGCCGGCGTGGCGACACAGACGTTCACGAACGTCGGCTACGGCTACTTCGACCGGACGTTCACGTTCGACGGCTACCGCCGCTGGTCGACGTCCTCGTACACGAACGTCAAGCCCACCGAGCTGCGCCTCGCGGACAACCCCGGCGGCGTCTGCTTCGGCGACTCCGGCGGCCCACGCCTGCTCGGCAGCACCGTGGTCGCAATCACGTCGATGGGCAACCCGAACTGCATGGGCCAGAGCATCAGCTACCGGCTCGACACCGCCGGCGCCCGCGCGTTTCTCTCCGCCTTCGTGGCGACTCCCTAGCACTGCTAGAGGGGTCGCCGCGAACGGCCCTTTGTGTACGGTTCGCGCCGATGGCTTCGGCCGACACCGACTTTCGTCCCGGTCTCGAAGGGGTCTTCGCTTTCGAGACCGAGATCGCCGAGCCGGACAAGGACGGCGGCTCGCTCCGCTACCGCGGCGTCGACATCGAAGAGCTCGTCGGGAAGTACCCGTTCGAGAACGTCTGGGGTCTCCTCGTCGACGAGGACATCAACTCGCCGCTCCCCCCGACCGAGGCGATCCATCTTCAGGATCCGAGCGGCTCGGTGCCGGCCGACCTCCAGGCGGCGCTGGCCACGCTGGGGCCGAAGTGGGGAATGCAGAAGCTCGTCGACATCGACGACACGCAGGCGCGCGACGATCTCGCGCGGCTCTCGTCGGCCACGCTCACGGTCGTGGCTCAGGCGGCCCGCGGCAAGCAGCCGCCGGTGCCCGAATCCGAGGTGGAGAAGGGCGAGAACGCGGCTGCGAAGTTCCTCATCCGCTGGCGCGGCGAGGCCGACCCGCGTGCGGTCTAGGCGCTCGA
>JABFWJ010000430.1 GCA_013362295.1 Thermoleophilia bacterium | reverse complement strand
CGCCGCCACCACGCTCGCGGCCGCGCGCGTGGCTCGACGCCGCGGCGGGCTCGAGCTCGAGCAGGGACGGCTCGGCGGCGGCGCGGCGGCCCGGCTCGATCCGCGCGCACTCGAGCGCGCCGCAGACGAGGCCGAGGCCGCAGGGGACGCGGCGCGAGCGCTTCGGCTGCGCTTTCGCGCCGGGCTGCTTCGGCTCGGCCGTGCCCAGGTCGTGCCTCTGCGCGAGTCGCTGACGAGCGGCGAGGCGCGCCGCATCATCCGCCTTGCAGACTTCGACGGCCTCGCGCGCACGCACGACGAGGTGGTCTACGGCGGACGGGATGCGCGGCGCGAGGATGCGGTCGTCGCTCGCGAACGGTGGCCGCTCGTGCTCGCCGCGAAAGGTGTGCGGACGTGACGCGCGGCTGGAAGATCGGGTTGTCGATTGCCGCCGGGATCGTGGCGCTGAACCTGCTGCTCGCCGCCCTGCGCGCGGTCACGGGGAGCACGCCCGGCGGTCCGGCCTCATCGGCGTACGCAACGGGCCCGGACGGGGCCGCCGCCTACGCGACGCTGCTCAGCGAGGCCGGTCACGACGTCGTGCACGAGCGAGCGACGCCGCACGCGGCGCAGCTCGAACCGGGCGACACTGCGGTGGTGCTCGATCCTCCGTTCGTGCTCCGTCAGGACGAGCGAGCCCTGCGGTCGTTTCTGTTGCGCGGCGGCCGGTTGATCGCATCGCCCGGCGACTCGAACTGGCTGGAACGGCTCGTGCCGCAAGGCCCAGCGGCCGGCGGCCGCGGCGTGGCGCGTGCGCGGCCCCTGGCTCCGGTGCCGGAGGTGCGCGCCGTGAGCACGGTCGCAACTGCGGGTGACGACGCGTGGGTGAACAGTCACGGCGCGCTCCCCGTGCTCGGCGACGCCGACTCGAGCGTGCTGGCGATCGCGCGCGCCGGCGCCGGCCGTGCCCTGCTGCTCGCCGACACGTCGCCGCTCCAGAACGCCTACCTCGGGCGGGCCGACAACGCGCAGTTCGCCGCTGCGCTCGGGGGGCCGCCGCGCCGCCGCGTGGTCTTTTTCGAGGCGTATCACGGTTATGGGCAGGCGAACGGTCTGTCCGCCGTGCCCGGCAGGTGGAAACTCGCGCTCCTCCTCGGAGCGGGTGCAGCGCTCGTCTTCATGCTCGCGCGCGGTCGCCGGCTCGGGCCGCCCGAGGACGAGGCGCGCGCGTTCGCACCGGCGCGGCGCGAATACGTCGATGCCGTCGCCGCGACGCTCGCGCGCACACGCGAGCCCCGCGAGGCGCTGGCGGCAGTGCACGAGGAGCTGCGCACGCGGGTCGTTCGGCGGGCATCGCTCCGCGCGGATGCATCGGTCGACGACCTCGCCGCCGCCGCGTCGAGGCTCGGGCTGGCCGCCGACGAGGTGCAGACGTTGCGACCGGACGCGCCGTTCGACGAGCTCGCGCTCGGGCGGGCATTCGCACGCACGGCGGAGGGGAGGAGGTCGGCATGGAGGACCTGAGGGACCGCGTCGTGGCCGAGGTGTCGAAGGTCGTGATCGGGCTGGACGACGTCATCACCAAGATCCTGGCCGCACTGCTGCTCGGCGGCCACGTCCTCCTCGAGGGACCGCCGGGCGTGGCGAAGACGCTGCTCGCCAACGCGACCGCACGCGCGGTCGGGCTGCCGTTTCGCAGGCTCCAGTTCACGCCCGACATGCTCCCGTCGGATGTCACGGGCACGATGACGCTGCGCGCAGGCGACCTCACCTTCAGGCCCGGGCCCGTCTTCACGAACGTCCTGCTCGCCGACGAGATCAACCGCACGCCCCCGAAGACGCAGGCCGCGCTGCTCGAGGCGATGCAGGAGGCGCGCGTCACGATCGAAGGCGAGCCGCACGCGTTGCCTGATCCGTTCCTCGTGGTCGCGACGCAGAACCCGATCGAGTACGAGGGCACCTATCCGCTGCCGGAGGCGCAGCTCGACCGCTTCCTGATGAAGCTCGACATCGCCTACCCCGACGCCGATGAGGAACGGCGCATCCTGCTACTCCGGCATCGAGGCGTCGCCCCCGCGACGCTCGACGACGTACAGCCGGTGCTGGACATGGCTGCGCTCAAGCAGGCGCGCTACGAAGTCGACAGCACCGGAGTCTCGGACGAGGTCGTCGATTACGTGACGGCGATTGTGCGCGCGACGCGCGACCTGCCTGCGATCGAGCTCGGCGCGAGCCCGCGGGCGGGCGTGCACATGCTTGCCGCGGCGCGCGCGCAGGCTCGCCTCGACGCACGCGGCTTCGTCACGCCGGACGACGTCGCCGCAGTCGCACACGACGTGCTGCGCCACCGGCTGATCTTGCGCCCGGAAGCGGAGCTCGAGCGCTACCGCACCGACGACGCGGTGACGACGGTGCTCGAAGCGGTCCCCGTCCCGCGTTGAGCCCGACGTCGCGCACGGCACTCGCGCTCGGCGTGATCGCGGTCGCAGCCCTGGTCGTGCCCTGGTGGGCGTGCGTCCTTCTCGCCGTGGCGCTCGCGGGTGCGACGCTCGCAGACGC
>JABFWJ010000005.1 GCA_013362295.1 Thermoleophilia bacterium | reverse complement strand
GCTGGCGCAGGCGCTCGGCGGCCGCTACGGCCTGCCGCACGGCGCGATGAACGCGCTCTGCCTGCCGCCTGCGCTCGAGTTCAACCGGACGCTCGCGCCGCAGGAGGTCGACCGCTTCGGCGACGCGATCGGCGGCGACGCCGTCGCGAAGACGCGAGAGCTCGCGCTGCTCGGCGGTTTCCACGATCTGCGGCAATTCGGCGTGCCGCGCGAGGAGCTGCGCGACGTAGCCGCCGCGGCCGCCGAGCGCGCCGGGAACCTCGCCAACCCGCGGCCGGCGAGCGTCGACGAGATCGTGGCGATATTGGAGGGGATCTGGTGACTTCCGCGGTAGTCCGGAGTACTGTCGAGGAAGGTGGAGCACACGAACTTTGCGGGACGTGCGGGTCGGTGGAGCGCCGCGCACTGGAAGACCGCGACCTTCGGCTGGCTCGCGGTGGGCGTTGCGGCGGTCGCCGTCGGCATGGCCGTCGGGAAGGTCGAGCTCACCGATTCGGAATCGGCGTCGGGGGAGACGGCCAAGGCCGAGAGCATCCTCGAGCACGCCGGCTTCAACACGCCGGCGACCGAGAGCGTGCTCGTGCAGTCGAAGACGGCGACGGCGAAGGACGAGGCGTTCTCCTCGGCCGTGGCGAGCGTCGTGCAGACGATCTCCGGCCTCGCGAACGTCACGAACATCCAGAACCCGCTCGACTCGAGGCAGAACGGTCTCGTCTCGCGCGACGGCCACTCGGCGCTGATCCAGTTCGACATCAAGGGCCAGGCGAAGGACTCGGACACGAAAGTCAAGCCGATGCTCGATGCCGTCGAGCAGGCACAGGCGGGCAACCCGAGCTTCGTGATCGAAGAGTTCGGGCAGGCGAGCGCGAACCACGTGCTCAACGACGCGTTCACGCAGGACCTGCAGCGGGCCGAGTACACCTCGCTCCCGCTGACGCTGATCATCCTCTTCCTCGCGTTTGGCGCGCTCGTCGCCGCGGGCCTGCCCGTGTTGCTCGCCTTCACGGCCGTGCTCGCGGCGACCGGGTTCAACTCGATCGTCAGCCATGTCGTGCACACGTCGAACGCGACGACGTCGGTGATCCTGATGATCGGCCTCGCAGTCGGGGTCGACTACTCGCTCTTCTACCTCAAGCGCGAGCGGGAGGAGCGCGCAGGCGGCAACTCGCCGCACGACTCGCTGCTCCGGACCGCGCGCACGTCCGGCCAGGCGGTCCTGATCTCGGGCGCAACCGTGCTGATCGCGATGGCTGGGATGATGTTCGCTGGCAACGCGGTCTTCACCACGATCGGCCTCGGCACGATCATCGTCGTCGCCGCCGCGATCGTCGCGTCGCTGACCGTGCTGCCGGCACTGATGCACCGGCTCGGCGACAAGGTGAACGCCGGCCGGCTCCCGTTCCTCGGCCGCCGCCGCGGCGAGGAGCGCATCTGGGGCGCGATCGTCGGCGCCGTCCTGAAGCGGCCCGGGATTTCGCTCGCGGTCTCGACCGCCGTGTTGATCGTGCTGACACTGCCCGCGCTCTCGCTGCACACGAAGCTGCCGAGCTTCACCGACCTGCCGCACAGCCTGAAGATCGTGCGCACGTTCGACCGCATGCAGGCTGCGTTCCCCGGCGCGCAGACCCCGGCCGAGCTCGTCGTCAAGGCCGATGACGTCACGACTCCCCGGTACCAGAGGGCTTATCGCGACTTCCGCGACCGCGCGCTTGCGACCGGTCAGCTCTTCCGGCCGTTCCACGTCTTCGTGAGCCCCGACAAGACCGTGGCGCGTGTCGAGTTCTCGATCGCCGGGAGCGGCGACGATGCCACGTCCCAGCGCGCGCTCGCCGTGCTCCGCGGCAGCGTGATCCCGCCCGTCGCACGGACGCTCCCAGGCGTCGCGTACGGCGTCACCGGCGTCACGGCCGGCACCCACGACTTCAACGCACGCATGAAGTCACGCCTGCCGATCGTGTTCGCGTTCGTGCTCGGGCTCGCGTTCATCCTGCTGTTGCTCACGTTTCGATCGATCGTGATCCCGGCGAAGGCGGTGCTTCTCAACCTGCTCTCCGTCGGTGCGGCCTACGGCATCCTCGTTGCCGTCTTCCAAAACAGCTGGGCCGAGGGCCTGCTCGGCTTCAAGAGCAACCATTCGATCGCGAGCTGGCTGCCGCTGTTCCTGTTCGTCGTGCTCTTCGGACTGTCAATGGACTACCACGTCTTCATCCTCAGCCGCGTGAAGGAGCTCCACGACGCCGGCGAGTCGACGGCCGACGCCGTCCGCCACGCGATCACGCGCACGGCCGGCACCGTTACCAGCGCCGCGATCATCATGGTCGGCGTCTTCGGGCTGTTCGCGACGGTGCGCGAGATCGACATCAAGCAGATGGGCTTCGGCCTCGCCGTCGCTGTCCTGATCGACGCCACGATCATCCGGGCCGTGCTGCTGCCGTCGGCGATGAAGCTACTCGGCGAGTGGAACTGGTATCTGCCCTCGTGGCTCGAATGGCTGCCGTCGCTCGCGCCCGAGGGCGAGGCGGAGGAAGGGCCCGAAGGGCCGGCCGTCATACCGGTCTAGGAGAAATCATCCGCAAGGATGAGCCGGGGCCGCGAAATCGTTCTCGCGGCCGACGGCGCCGCGGCTAGAAGAAGGCCTATGCAGTACGGAAACGTCGCCGCACGCGCCGGACGCTGGAGCGCCGAGCACTGGAAGACGGTCACCGCCGCGTGGCTGGCCTTCTGCGTGCTCGCGCTCGTTGCCGGCGGGGCCGTCGGCACCGAGAAGCTGAAGGACGTCGACACCGCGTCGGGAGGGACCGCGACGGCCGAGAAGATCCTCGCGAACGCCAACTTCAAACGGAGCGCGACCGAGACCGTGCTCGTCGAGTCCAGGACCGCGACGGTCTCCGAGCCCGCCTTCCGCGCCGCGGTCTCCGACGTGATCGACGCGGTCGAGGCGCAGCCCGACGTGAAGGTCGTGCGGTCGCCCCTCGACCCGCAGAACCGGGGCCAGATCGCGCGCGGCGGGCACGCGGCGCTCGTCGAGTTCGACATCACCGGCGATGTCTCGAAGGCGCAGGACAAGGTGCAGCCGTTCCTCGACGCGACTGCAGCCGTGCAGAAGGAGCACGCCGACTTCACGATCGGCGAGTTCGGTGTCGGCAGCGCGAACCACGTGCTGGCGAAGACGCTGGGCAAGGACTTCGCCCGGGCCGAGTACTCCTCGGTGCCCGTGACGATGGTCATCCTGCTCTTCGCCTTCGGCGCTCTCGTCGCGGCAGGGCTGCCCGTGCTGCTGGCGTTCTCGGGCGTGCTCGCGACGATCGGGCTGGCCTCGGTCGCGAGCCATCTATTCGCGGCGGGCGACGCGACGCAGTCCGTGATCCTCCTCATCGGCATGGCGGTCGGCGTCGACTACTCCCTCTTCTACATCCGGCGCGAGCGCGAGGAACGAGCGGCGGGCGCGAGCCACCGTGAGGCGCTCCTCCGCACTGCCGGGACCTCGGGCTATGCCGTCTTCATCTCCGGCCTGACGGTCTTCATCGCGATGGCCGGGATGCTGTTCACCGGCAACGCGGTGTTCACGTCGATCGCCGTCGGCGCGATGCTGATGGTCGCGGTCGCGCTCGTCGGCTCGCTGTCGATTCTCCCTGCGCTGCTCTCGAAGCTCGGCGACCGGGTGAACAAGGGCCGGATTCCGCTGCTCAGCCGGCGCGCCGGCGGTGAGTCGCGGGTCTGGGATGCCGTCCTCTCGGCGGTGCTGAAGCGCCCCGTCGTCTCCGCCGTCGTCTCGGCGGCCGCTCTGGTCGCGCTCGCGCTCCCGACGCTCCAGCTGCACACGCAGCTTCCGAGCTTCACGGACCTGCCGAAGTCGATCTCGATCGTCCGCACATACGACGAGATTCAGAGCGTGTTCCCGGGAGCGCAGACGCCGGCGGACGTCGTGATCAAGGCGCGCGACGTCACGACGCCGGCGGCCCGCGCAGCGATCGGAGCGCTCGAGCGGGAGGCGCTCGCGTCGGGCAAGGTCAAGCAGCCCGTGCATGAAGAGGTCAACCCCGACAAGACGGTGGCGATCGTCTCGCTGCCGCTCGTCGGCGACGGCAGCAACCGGACCTCGGTGAACGCGCTGCAGACGCTGCGCAACGACCTGATCCCGGCGACGGTGGCGTCGCTACCCGGCTCGATCGTCGCGGTCACGGGGCAGACGGCGGGAACGCACGACTTCAACCAGCAGATGAAGTCGCACGCGCCGCTCGTCTTCGGCTTCGTGCTCCTGCTGTGCTTCGTGTTGCTGCTGCTGACGTTCAGGTCGATCGTGATCCCGATCAAGGCCGTGCTGCTCAACCTGCTCTCCGTGGGTGCCGCGTACGGCCTGCTCGTCCTGGTGTTCCAGCACACATGGGCCGAGGGAATCCTCGACTTCCACTCGAACGGAGCGATCGCATCCTGGCTCCCGCTGTTCCTGTTCGTCGTGCTCTTCGGACTGTCGATGGACTACCACGTCTTCATCCTGAGCAGGGTGAAGGAGCTCGTCGACCTCGGAGTGCCGACGGACCAGGCGGTCGCGACGGGAATCAAGCGAACTGCGTCGACCGTGACGAGCGCTGCGCTCGTCATGGTCGCCGTCTTCGCGATCTTCGTGACGCTGCACGAGATCGACATCAAGCAGATGGGCTTCGGCCTCGCGGCGTCGATCCTGATCGACTCGACGATCGTCCGCGCCGTGCTGCTGCCGTCCGCGATGAAGCTGCTCGGCGACTGGAACTGGTATCTCCCGCCCTGGCTGGAGTGGCTGCCGGACTTCACGCACGAGCGCCAGGCGCCGGACGCCCCGCCCGCGCTCGCCGATTAGCCGCCTTGCTCACCGCGGCAGTGAACAAGGCATAAGATTCACTAATCTCAGGTATAGTCGCACCGTGGCCCAGGACGTCCGGTTCGACGTGCTCGTGATCGGCAGCGGGGCCTCCGGCCTCGCCGCCGCGGTGTCGGCCGCCCGGTCGGGCGCCCGCGTCGCGCTCGCGACGAAGGGCTCGCTCCAGGCCAACAACTCCTCGAAGGCGCAGGGCGGCATCCAGGCCTCGTTCGGCGCCGACGACTCGCCCGACCGGCACGCGGCCGACGTCTGGGCGTCCTCGCACGAGACGGCCGACAAGGCCCTCGTCGAGGTCCTGACCGGCGACGCCCGCTCGGCCATCCACTGGCTGGAGGAGCTCGGCGTCGAGTTCACCCACGACGAGGACGGCGGCTATCGCCTCGCCCGCTGCGGCGGCGCGACGGCGAAGCGCCTCCTCCAGGTCGGCGACCGCACCGGCCACGCGATCACGAAGCAGTTGCGCGAGGCGTGGGAGGCCGGCAGCGGCACGAGCTTCACGAACGCTCCGCTGCGCGAGCTGCAACAGGTGAACGGTCACTGGCGCGCGCGCGTCGGCGACCACCCGGTCGAGGCGGGGACGGTCGTGCTCGCCGCGGGCGGCCGCTGCTACGCCGAGGCCGAGCGGCGCGGCGAGCTCTCGACGAACCATCCGAACGCGACCGGCGAGGTGACGAAGCTCGTGCTCGAGCTGGGCGCGGAGTCGCGCGACCTCGACGCGCTGCAGTACCACCCGAACGGCGGCGCGTGGCCGCCGAACATGCAGGGGTACTCGATTCCGGAGACGACTCGCGCATACGGCGCGGTGCTGCTGAACGCCGACGGCGAGGAGTTCACCGACTCGCTCGGCCCGCGCGACGCCGTCAGCCAGGCGATCGTCGACGAGGTACACGCCGGCCGCGGAGTCGACACGCCCGACGGACGGCCCGCGGTCTACCTCGACACGACGCGCATCTCGGAGGCCGACGCGGAGATCTCGCTGCCGTACATGCTCCGGCGCTACCGCGGCGCGGGGATCGACCCGCTGCGCGAGAAGATCCTGACCTACCCCGTCCTCCACTATCAGAACGGCGGGCTCGTGATCGACACGAACGCCGAGACGACGCTGGAAGGCGTCTATGCGTGCGGCGAGATCGCCGGCGGCACGCACGGGCGCAACCGCATGATGGGCAACAGCCTGCTCGAATGCGTCGTCTTCGGCCGTCGTGCGGGCAGGGCCGCCGCCGAGAAAGCGAGCGCATGAGCACGGTCGTCACCGATCTCCAGCATGCGGTGGAGGACGCCGCGGCGCACCTCTACGTCTGGTCACTGAAGGACATCCCGCAGGACCTGCGCGACGCTCTCGCCGCCGCGCGCCTCCGGGAGACCTCGGTCCCCGGGAAGCGCGTGCTCGAGACGATCCACAAGAACGTCAACATCGCCGACAGCGAGAACAACCTCGTCTGCCAGGACACCGGGATCGCCGTCTACCACGTCCGCGTCGGAGAGCACTTCCCGCTGCATCCCGCGCGCATCTACGAGGGCCTGCGCGACGGCACCGCGCGCGCCACGATCGAGCACCCGCTGCGCTCGAACGCCGTGCACACGCTGACGCGCGAGAACACGGGCCCGAACATCGGCTATCGGCTTCCGATCGTCCACTGGGAGTTCATCCAGGATTGGGACGGGCTCGACGTGAAGTGCGTGCCCAAGGGCTCGGGCTCCGAGAACATGAGCTTCCTCAAGATGTGCGTCCCCGCCGACGGCGTGAAGGGGATCAAGCAATTCGTGCTCGAGTCGATCGTCGGCGCCGGCGGTAAGCCGTGCCCGCCCGGGATCGTGGGCGTCGGCATCGGCGGCTCCGCCGACTACGCGATGCACCTCGCGAAGGAGGCGATCATGCGCCCGATCGGCACGCGCAACAGCGATCCGCTCGTCGCGCAGTTGGAGGACGAGCTGTTCGAGCTCCTGAACGAGACGGGCATCGGCCCGATGGGCCTCGGGGGCGACGTCACCGTGCTGCAGTGCCACATCGAGCACGCGGACACCCACATGACCCTCAATCCCGTCGCCGTGAACTACCAGTGCTGGGCTGCCCGCCGGGCCTCCGCGCACATCAGCGCCGAGGGCGACATCGACTACGACCGGGAGGCGTGATGGCCAACCACACCGTGACGTTCCCGATCACCGATCCCGAGGAGATCCTCAAGCTGCGCGCCGGCGACGAGGTCACCGTGCAGGGGCACATCATCGGCATCCGCGACCGCACGCAGATCCGCATCTTCGACCAGGGCGTCGAGCCTCCGATGGATCTCTCCGGCGCGTTCCTGCTCCACACGGCGCCGAACGTGCGCAAGGTCGGTGAGGGGAAGTACGAGAAGATCTGCATCGGCACGACTACCAGTGCGCGCATGGTTCGCTTCACCGAGCCGCTCGGTCGTCAATACGGCGTATGCGCGATCTGCGGCAAGGGCGGCTTCCCCGACGAGGCCATCGAGCCGATGCACGAGCTCGGGATGGTCTACTTCGCGATCGTCGGCGGTGCTGCCGCGCTCGAGACGACGCAGATCGAAGAGATCGAAGAGGTCGCCTGGGAGGAGCTGATGCCCGAGTGCCTCTGGAAGTTCCGCGTCAAGGATTTCGGGCCGCTGACGGTCGGGATCGACGCGCACGGCAACTCGCTCTACCGCGACGTACAGACACGTGCCAAAGCGAAGCTGGAGGAACTTTTTGCCCGCCTTTAACCTCAACCTCGGCCGCCACGTCGGCCTGACCCATGTGATCGACAAAGGCCTCGGCGCGCACGCGTGGGAGGACATCCTCGAGGTCGCCGGCGACCACATCTCGATCGTGAAGCTCGGGTGGGGGACCGCCTACGTCACCCGCAACCTCGAGCGGAAGCTCGACGTGCTGCACGACAAACCGGTCGTGATCGGCGGAACGTTCTTCGAGGTCGTCTACGCGAAGGACAAGCTCGACGACTACAAGCGGTGGCTCAACGAGCTCGGGCTCACGCATGTCGAGATCTCCGACGGCACGATCGAGATCCCGCGCGAGCGCAAGCTTGAGCTGATCGCCGACTTCGCGCGCGACTTCACCGTCCTCTCGGAGGTCGGCTCGAAGGACTCGAGCGTCGAGTACTCGGTCGCCGAGTGGACGCAGTGGCTGAACGAGGAGCTGGCCGCCGGCGCCTGGAAGGTGATCACCGAGGCGCGCGAGGGTGGAACCGCCGGGATCTTCGACTCCTCCGGCGGCATGCGCACGGGTCTCATCGAGGAGATCGCGAACGTCGTCGGCCCGGCGAACATCGTCTTCGAGGCGCCGACGAAGGCCGCGCAGGCGTGGTTCGTGAAGCAGTTCGGGCCGTCGGTCAACCTCGGGAACATCCCGCCCGACGAGGTAATCCCGCTCCAGACGCTGCGCCTCGGCTTGCGCGGGGACACGCTCAAGGAGGTGCTGCTGGGTGACACTCAGCGCGTTCACGCTTCCTGACGCGGCGGCCGTCGAGGCCCTGGGCGCCGAGGAGGTCGTCGAGTTCTGCCTGCGGGAGTTCCCCGGCAAGGTCTCCCTGGCCTGTTCCTTCCAGAAAGAGGAGGCCGTCCTCCTCGACATGCTGCTCTCGCACGACCCGAAAGCACGGGTTTTCGCGCTCGACACCCACGTGCTGTTCCCGGAGACCTACGCTGTGTGGCGCGAGGTTGAGCAGCGTTACGGAATGACAGTCGACATCTACGAGGGCCCGTCGCTCGGGCGGCAAGCGGCGATCCACGGCGACGAGCTGTGGAGGCGAAAGCCCGATCTCTGCTGCTCGATCCGCAAGGTCGCACCGCTGAACGAGGCCCTCTCGGAGCTCGACTGCTGGATCACGGGCATGAGGCGCGACCAGTCGCCGACCCGCGCGAACGCACCGAAGCTCGGCTGGGACGGCTCGCACGAGCTGTGGAAGGCGAGCCCGCTTGCCGATTGGAGCGACGAGATGGTCTGGGACTACATCCGGGAGCGCGAGCTGCCCTACAACCAGCTGCACGACTCGGGCTACGCCTCGATCGGCTGCACGCACTGCACCCTTCCGGGCACCGGCCGCGAGGGCCGCTGGTCGGGGGTCGAGAAGGTCGAATGCGGCCTGCACGCGGCGGTGGGGCAGAAGTGAGTGGATTCGTGCTCTGGTTCACGGGCCTCTCGGCCGCGGGGAAGACGACGATCGCGTCGAACATCGTCCCCGAGCTCGAGCGCCGCGGCCTCGTCGTCGACCATCTCGACGGTGACATCGTCCGCACGCATCTCTCGAAGGGCCTCGGCTTCTCGAAGGAGGACCGCGATGCGAACATCGCGCGGATCGCCTGGGTCGCCTCGCGCGTTGCCCGCGCCGGCGCCGCGGTGATCGTCTCCGCGATCTCGCCCTACGAAGAGGCGCGCCGGCACGCGCGTTCGCTCGTCGAGCCGCACTCGCCCTTCGTCGAGGTGCACGTCGCGACGCCGATCGAGGAGTGCGCGCGGCGCGACCCGAAGGGCCTCTACGCCAAGGCGTTCGCCGGCGAGATCGGCGAGTTCACCGGTGTCTCGGCGCCGTACGAGGCTCCCGTGCATCCCGAGCTTCGTCTCGACACGACCGAGGCCACTCCCGCCGAGTCCGCCGCCGCCGTTCTGGCGCGCCTCGAAGAGCTGAACCTCGTCTCCTCGGAAGTGGTGAGGTGAGCACGAGCACGGACCGCCGCACGCTCTCCCACCTCGGCGAGCTCGAGTCCGAGGCGATCCACATCATGCGTGAGATCGCGGCCGAGCGAGAGCGGCCGGTCCTGCTCTTCTCGGGCGGCAAGGACTCGATCGTGCTGCTGCGGCTCGCCGAGAAGGCGTTTCGGCCGGCGAAGTTCCCGTTCCCGGTCATGCACGTCGACACGGGGCATAACTTCC
>JABFWJ010000443.1 GCA_013362295.1 Thermoleophilia bacterium | reverse complement strand
GGCCTGGCGCTCGGGATGGCCGACGGGGCCGAGCATCTGCACCACATCCTCGAGCTGCCGCCCGAATCGCCGGGCTTCCTGCACGACGTCGCCGCGGCGGGCGGCTTCTCGCGCAACCCGCTGTTCGCGGCGATCCACGAGTCCTGCTACGCCGACGGCTGCGTCACCGGCTGGTCGGCGGAGCGGCTGTTACCGCCCGACTACGCCGACCCGGACCTGTTCACCGGGGAGCACATCTACTCGTGGATGTTCCAGGACTACGCCGCACTGCAGCCGCTCGCCGAGGCCGCCGAGCTCGTCGCTCGCCATGCCTGGCCGCGGCTCTACGACGAGCGGCAGCTGGCCGCGAACAAGGTCCCCGTCGCTGCCGTGATCTACGCGAACGACATGTACGTCGACCGCGAGCTGTCGGAGGAGACAGCAGGCCGCGTGCGCAACCTGCGCCCCTGGTTGACGAACGAGTACGAGCACGACGGCATCCGTGCCGACGGCAGCCGCATCCTCGATCGGCTGATCTCCCTCGCGCGGAACTAGTGCACGCGCACGCGGGGGTCGAGGATCCCGTAGCAGGCGTCGACCACGATGTTCGCAACCACGATGAAGGCCGCGGCGAGGATGATCGTCCCGATCACCACGGGCAGATCCTGCTGCACGACGGACTGCACGGCGAGCTGGCCGAGCCCCGGCAGACCGAAGATGTTCTCGACGATGATCACTCCGCCGAGCAGCGTCCCGAAGTCGATCCCGAATTGCGTGACGACCGGCGTCAGCGCGCTCCGCAACCCGTGGCGATAGATCACCCTGCGTTCCGTCAGCCCCTTGGCGCGCGCCGTCCGGATGTACTCCTCCCCGAGCACGTCGAGCATCGAGCCGCGAGTCAACCGCGCATACGTCGCCGCCGTGACGAGCGCGAGCGTGAACCACGGGAGGACGAGGTGCTGCGCCCACCGCCATGGGCTCTGCGTGAACGCGACGTAGCCGTTGCCGGGGAACCAGCCGATCCCCGCCAGGTGCAGGCGGTAGAACAAGAGGTAGAAGACGACGACGCCGAGCAGGAACGACGGCATCGAGTAGAAGAAGAGCGCGCCCATCGTGACCGCGCGGTCGGCGAGCGAACGCGGGCGTGTGGCGGCGAGCACCCCCGCGGACACACCGATCAGGAGCCACAGTGCTGCGGCACCGAGCGCGAGCGAGAACGACACGGGCACGCGCTGCCAGATCAGGCTCCGCACCGACGTCGAGTTGTAGAACGAGTAGCCGAGGTTGCCGTGCAGGAGCCTCCACATGTAGTCGCGATACTGGTGGAGCACGGGCTGATCGAGACCGAGGCGGTGCTTCACGAGCGCCACCGTCTCCGGCGTCGCCTGTCGCCCCGCGATCAGGTTCGCGACGTTGTGCGGGGCGACGAAGAACATCACGAACACGACCGCGGTCATCACCCAGAGCACGACGGCTCCCAGCGCGATGCGGCGGACGACGAACTCGGCCATCGCTACTGCCTGAACAGGCGCTCGCCGCGCGGATCGAGCGCGTCGCGCACGCTGTCCCCGAGCAGGTTGAACGCGAGGGTCGTGATCAGCAGCGCCGTGGCGGGGAACAGGACGTACCACCACGCGACCTGGTAGAAGCCGAGCGACTCGGCGAGCATGTTGCCCCACGTCGGCGTGGGCGGAATCACGCCGAGCCCGAGGAACGAGAGCGTCGCCTCGAACACGATCGCCGACGGGATCAGCAGCGTCAGGTAGACGAGCACGGGTGCCACGAGGTTCGGCAGGATCTCGACGAACATGATCCGCAGGTCGCTCGCACCCAGCGAGCGCGCCGCCTCGACGTACTCTCGCTCCTTCAACGAGATCGTCTGTCCGCGGACGATGCGGCCGACGGACGCCCAACTGAAGAACGTGATCACGCCGATCACCACCGTGAGGCTCGGGCCGACGATCGAGACGAGTGCGATCCCGAAGAGCAGGAACGGGAACGATAGGATCACGTCCATCGTGCGCGAGAGGACGGTGTCGACGAGCCCGCCGGCGTAGCCCGCGAACAACCCGACGACGACGCCCGCGACGATCGCCAGCGAGCTCGCGACGACACCGGCGAGCAGCGAGATGCGCGCCGCGAACACCACCCTGACGAAGACGTCGCGTCCCAGGTAATCGGTGCCGAAGAGATGCGACCAACTCGGGCCGAGCGGCAGGCCCTCAGGCGTCAGGCCCCCGGACTGGTCTGCCTCGCCGGGTTTGTGCCCGACGGCGTCGGCGATCAGCGGCGCCGAGAGCGCGACGACGACGATCAGGACGATCGTCGCGGCGCAGGCCAGTGCGACCCGATCGCTGCGGAGTCGCTGCCAGGCTAGGCGCCACGGGCTCTTCGCTACGACGGGGCTCGAGCCGCCGCCGGGCGGCGGCTCGAGCAAATCGACGGTGAGGGATGCCTGGCTAACCCTTCAACCACACGTTCGTGGGATCGCAGTTGATGTCGAAGAACCAGAAGACGCAGCCTTGCAGCCGCGACGAGTGGTACGCGGTGAACTTCTGGAACTCGATCGGGACGACCGCCGCGTCCTTCATGATCTGCGCGTTTGCCTTGCGCCAGGCGGCCGCTGCGACGTTCGCCGAGGACGCCGTCAGCGCCTGTTCGACGAGTCGGTTGGTGACCGGACTGTTGTAGCCGCTGTAGTCGCTCGACCCGTTCCCCGGCTTTGTGAACAGCGGCTGGATCACCGAGCGCCCGTTGTTCCCGAACCAGTCGGGGATCCAGCCGGGCCCGGCGATGTCCCACGCGCCCTTCTTCGCCGTGCTCGTCACGAGCATGTACTTGCCGTAGAAATCGGCGCCCGTCGTCGGCACCAGCGTGACCTTGAACCCGCCCTTCTGGAGGCTTGCCTGGATCGACTGCGCCACGCGCGGCGCAGGCTCCGTCGTCGCGTACAGCAACTTGAGCGTGACGCCGTTCGGGAACCCCGCCTTGGCGAGGAGCGCCTTCGCTTTCGCCGGATCGCCGTTGCCGCCGTTGTTCGGATACGGGTTGAAGTTCTTGATGTAGCCGACGTTCCCGGGGAGGACGACCTGGTTCGCGGCGGTCGCGATCCGCGGACCGCCGAAGATCTGCACGACCGCGTTCTTGTTCAGCGCGTACTCGGCCGCCTGCCGGACGAGCTTGTTCTTCATCGGGCCCGCGTACTCGTTCATTGCGAGGTAGGTGTTCAGTGCGACGTAGAACGGGCCCTCAGGCCCGATCACGAGCCGCGGGTCCTTCGCGGCGATCAGGCCCGGAAGGCTCTGGGACGGAGGCGTGACGTCCCAGTCCATGTCGCCCGTACCGGCCTGGATCTGCTGCTGCACGCTGTCCTGCGTCAGCCCTTCCGTCACCTTCATGTGGTCGACGTACGCATGACGCAGGGAGTCGGTCTTCGGGTCCCACGCGGGATTGCGATCGAGGACGAACTCCTTCCCCGGGACGTACTTCGTGATCTTGTACGGCCCGTCCGAGATCGTGTGCTGGCGGAACTCGGCGCTGTCCGGGACGTACTTCATGTACTCGACCGGCCGCGCCGACGAGAACCCCATCGCAAGGATGTTCGGGAGGTCGGGCGCAGGCTTCACCAGATGGAAGACGAGCGTCAGGTCGTTCTTCGCGACGACGCCGGGAACGGCGTGGCCGTTGACGTACGACGCGATCGCCGCAGCGGTGCCCTTCACCTTCGCGAAGCCGGCGCAGTAGGCGTCCATGCCGACGATCGTGCTCTCGTAGTAGCCCGGCGCGCCCGTCGGGGACGCGGGGTTGCAGAGCAGCTTGAACTCGCGCACGAAATCCGCGGCAGTCACCTGGCGCGCCGGATTCGTGTCCCACTTCACGCCCGGCTTGATGTGCAGCGTGTAGGTCCGGCCGTCCGCGCTGATCCCGCCGTTCGCCTTGGACGGGACGGCCGTCGCGACGTCGGGCTTGAGCTGGATCTGCGCGAGGAATGACGGCGCGTTCGGGTACGACACGAGCTGGCGCGTGAAGGAACGCTCGAGAATGTTGTCGACGGTGTAGTAGCCGCTGGTCGTGTCGAGGTTGAAGATGTCGCTCTGTCCGAGCAGCGTGAGGGTGCCGCCCTTCACGGCCGCGTTGCTCTTGACGCCGGCGCTCGCAAGACCGACGGCACCGAGAACGAGCAGCAGTGCCACCGCGATCACGGAGGCACCTTGCCGGGAGACTGTGCCTGTCATGTTGCTCCTCTCGCTGGGGACCAGGCGGGTGCGATTGTCCGGCGTCCTCGACACCAGTGTCAAGGAAAGAGATCCCTAGCTCAGCGGCCGTGCAGACGCTGGAATACAGTCACCGCCCGCCGGTTCTGCGACTCCGCGACGAACACGCCGCGATCGCTGATGAAGACGAGGTACGTCCCGTCGTGCACGTGACCGTCTCGCCCGAGCAACACGCAGAGGAGCGACTCTTTGGGGGCCGTGCCGAAGGGGCGGCAGACGATGTTCGTGCCGGACACGAACACCCGGTCCCGGCGGCCCTCGAGGCGGCCCGTGCCGCCGAGGAGCGCGGTCGCCAGGGCGCTCCCGCTCGGCTCGCCGCCGGGGGCGACCTCCGGCCGTGCGAAGACCGTTCTCGTAGCGCCCACACGCGAGACCCCGAACCCGCCTTCCGAGAGCTCCACCTCGTAGCTCCCGGGGCGCGGGCGAAAGATCAGCGCATTCGTCTGCTCGAAGCAGACGAGCCGGTTCGTCACGTTCGCGGTCCTTCGCACCACCCGGCAGGCGAGACGTGTTCCGGCGACGGTGAAGCGGTCGTTCGTGTTCACGACCACGAGGAGCGGCGCGCGCCGCAGGTGCGCCGATCCGGCCGCCGCGCACTCACCCGCGACGAGCACGGCCGCAGCCAGGACCCCCAGTGCGAGACGGCGCATCGCGAAACCGCGCATCGGCCCGACCTTAGACGATGTTTTCACGGCTTTCGACCAGGGTGGACCATCCCCCATACGGGCGAAGCGAGCCCGGCCCCGGACCGCGACCATACGGTGGCAACCTGCGGAAGGGAACGGAACATGCGGCTTCCTTGCACGACTCGGAACGGACTCACATGGTGACGGCGGGCGACTGGCGCGGCTGGGCCGGCGACGAGTAGTCGCCGCCGCCCGCCGAGGCTGCGGGCGGTGTGAAAGCCGTATGACTCTCTGTCAAGCGGCCTCGTCAACCCTGGACGAGGGATCGCTCGACGGCACTCGACGCGCGATGCAGGGGATGTGTATCTGCTGCGGCTCTCGGAACCTGCCGACCTCGCGCGCCTGTGCGAGTTTCTGCGCAGCGCGCACGTGCGGGCCGACGCGGCGACGGACGACACCGTCAGCGCCTCGATCCCGGGCGCGCCGACACCGCTCCACGAACGGCGCGAGATCATGGGCTACGTGACGACCTGGAACGCGCTCAATCCGGGCAGCGTCGTCGAGCTCGTCGCGGACTGAGGCTTGATGTGGAACTGCGTGTACGCGTGCGTTTCACATCAAGCCTCTAACCTCCGCCGAGATGGCCGGCCCACGGCAGAACCGGGTCACACCGCTCGGCGAGCTGATCGCCACGCCGGCGCGCGGCCTCGTCTACGGAAACCGCGGCTGCCTGCACGACGACGGCGGCCGGATCCGCCGCCGCTACAACGGCCGGCGCTGGATCTCGTGCCGCCTGCGGTTCAAGGACTGGCACCGCGCGCCGCTGATGGCGCCGGGGAAGTTCACCGAGCTGTTCTTCCTCGACGAGGCGACGGCATTCGCGGCCGGCCACCGGCCGTGCGCACTGTGCCGCCGGGAGGACTACAACAGGTTCCTCTCGATCTGGCGGGTGCTGCACCCGGAGCAGTCGGGCGCGGACACGGTCGACGCCCAGCTGCACGAGGAACGCGTCGACCCCGAGACGCGCGCGCACCGCCGCCACGACGCACCGCTCGACGAGCTTCCCGACGGCACGTTCGTGCTGCACCGGGGCGAGGCCCACCTGGTAAGCGGGAACAGCCTCCTCACCTGGTCCCCGGCGGGGTACACGGCTCGCAGCGTGCGGTCGGCCGGGGTCCTGGCCTCGGTGATCACCCCGCCCTCCCTGGTCGCCGTGCTGCGCGGAGGCTGGGAGTCGCTCGTTCCGTTGCTTCACCCGTCAGCCGGGTGAGACGGCCAAGCCGATCGACTGCGTCCCGCTGACCCCGCGCACGTCGGTCACGCGCACGCGGAGCGTCCACTCCCCGCTCGGCGGTGACCCGACGATCGCCCCGTCGCGGCGCAGGTGCAACGCGCGCGGCAGCCCGGCGACCGAGAAACGGTACGGCGCGTGGCCGCCGGCAGCATGCAGACGGGCCGCGAACCGCGGCGTGATCGTCGCCTTCGGAAAGTCCAGCGAGACCTCGATCGGCGGCGGCGCGACCAGGACCCGCTGTACGCCGTCGTGCATGAACCTGGCGAGCGCCTGCGCGCCGATCCCCTCCAGATGGACACCGTCCGATTGGAACCAGGAGGCGTGGGCGCGCGAGTGGGCGTTCCAGTCGAGGACGGTCAGCTCGCGGTGCCGCTGCGCCGCCGCGAAGATCGCCGCATTGCTCTGCAGGTACGGGTGGCGCGCGGCGCGCAGCGTGAGCCAGAAGACGTGCTCGACTCCCGCCCTCCCGAGCGCGCGCAACGTCGGCTCGATGCCGTCCGCGTAGACCGCCGGGAAGTCGTTGTAGCCGACGGCGATGACGACGTTCGGACCGATGCTGCGGCCCTTCGCGCGGATCAGCTCCAGCACGTTCTCGGGCGTCTCGCGGCCGGCAGGGCAACTCGTCGTCGTCAGGCGGCGGCACGACCCGAGCTCGAGATCGACGTCGAAGCCGTGCGAGAAGATCCTCGCGGCCGACGCGTCCCAGATCAGCGAGCCCGCGACGGAGTCGGTGATCAGCGTCACGTGCGGACGCGAGGCGGCGGCCGACGGCGCGCCGAAGAGCAGCAGCGACAAGACGGCGGCGAAACCCCGGCGCACGGCGGCCGCAGCCTAGCCGAGGCCTGCATGACTAGGCTCGAATCGTGGACGAGTTGACGCTGCTCGACTGGAAGCGGCGGATCTTCGCGCTCTACGCCGAGATCCGCGCGGACGCGGAGCCGCAGCGCGCGTGGGAGCGCTGGCGCGGCGAACGCGAGGCGCTCTTCCGGTCGCACCCGCAGTCCCCGTCGCGCGACGCGCGGCCCGCCTACTTCGACTACGACCCTGCCCTCCGGGTCTACGCGTCGGTCGAGCCGGCCGAGCGGGCGCACCGCGTGATCGCCACCTCCGGCGAGGAGCGGTACTCGTTCACGCGTTTTGCACGCGCGCGTTTCGAGCTCGACGGCACCGAGCAGACGCTCGAGCTCGACTGGCTCGACGGCTACGGCGGCGGCGTCTTCCTCTCCTTCGCGGACGCGACGAGCGGCGTGGAGACCTACGGTGCGTGCCGCTACCTGCTCGACACCGTCAAGGGCGCCGATCTCGGCGAACGCGACGGCAAGCTCGTGCTCGATTTCAACTTCTCGTACAACCCTTCCTGCGCGTACGACCCGCGCTGGGTCTGCCCGCTGGCGCCGCCGGGCAACCGGCTCGCGGTTCCGGTCCGGGCCGGCGAGCGGACGCCGTCGCTGCCGGCCTGACGCTCAGCAGTGCGGGGTCGTGCGCGGCCTCGTACCGGGCGGCACGACCAGCATCGACTCGTTGCGCAGCGCGTCTCCGCCCCCCGGCCGGAAAGGCGGCGGGCGATAGAGGTCGATGTGCGCCCCGCGGATCGCGCCGCCCGTGTCGCGCGCGACGACCCAGCCGCGTGCGGGCGTCGCGCAGAGTTGTCGCATGAAGATGCGGGAGCCGAACGCGATCAGATGCGGGTCGACCGCGGCGCTCTTCCAGTAGGTGAGCGTGCGCGCGTGCCCGGGCCCGTAGCGCGCAAACCGCGGCCGTCGGAGCTTGAACGGCCGCCCGTTCGTCCAGAAGCCGGGCGCCGCGCAGGGCGCGGTGGCCGCTCCGGAGCGGTTCGCCCAGCCGAGGTCGTACGGGCCGGCGAAGTGGTAGACGCGGCCGTCGGAGGCGATCCCCTCGCCTTCCATCGGCAGCCCGCGGGCGCCGAAGAGCCAGTCCGCGCGATGGCGGCCGGGAATGCCGGGAACGCGCACGAGTGGACCGCCGAACCAGCGCTCCGGCGACGGCCAGTACTCGGTCACGAGCACGTTCGAGACCCAGCGCGGCCGCGTCAGGACGTGGTCCGCAGGTGGCCGCGGAGGCGGCGGGCAGGCGGCCAAACCGGCCGAAAGAGCCAAAAGGGCGGCAACTCCCAATCTGCTTGAATCGTCTCGATGGCCGCCCTCTACCGCAAGTACCGCCCGCAGACCTTCGAGGAGGTCGTCGGGCAGGAAGCGGTCGTGCGGACGCTCACGAACGCGATCACGCAGGGGAAGGTGCGCCAGGCGTACCTGTTCGCGGGCCCGCGCGGCACCGGTAAGACGTCGCTCGCCCGCATCCTGGCCAAGGCGGTCAATTGCGCGCACGGGCCGACCGCGACGCCCGACGGGACCTGCCACGCCTGCGTCGCGATCGCGGCGGGGACCTCGCTCGACGTGATCGAGATGGACGCCGCTTCGCAGCGCGGCATCGACGACATCCGCGACATCCGCGACCGCGTAGTGCTGCAGCCGGTCGAGGGCCAGTACAAGGTCTACATCCTCGACGAGGCACACCAGCTGACCGAGGCCGCATGGAACGCGCTCCTCAAGCTGATCGAGGAGCCTCCGCCCCACCTCCTGTTCGTCTTCTGCACGACCGAGCTCCAGAAGGTGCTGCCGACCGTGCGCTCGCGCTGCCAGACGTTCGTCTTCCAGCGTCCGCGGCTCGCCGACCTCGTGAAGGTGCTGCGCTGGATCGCAGACGGCGAGAGCATCGACGTGCCGGATGCCGCCCTCGCGCTGATCGCGCGCGCCGCACGTGGCGCCTACCGCGA
This sequence comes from Thermoleophilia bacterium, assembly GCA_013362295.1. GTDB lineage: Bacteria > Actinomycetota > Thermoleophilia > Gaiellales > Gaiellaceae > PALSA-600. Next base: position 21,736 of record JABFWJ010000443.1, on the reverse strand, counting down.
CGCCGTCTCGACGCTCGACCAGCTGGCCGCGGCGACGGGCGGCGCCATCACGGTGCAGGACGTGCTGCAGCTGCTCGGCGCCGTCGAGGACGAGGTGCTGTTCCGGCTCTGCGACATGGTCGCCGGCAACGAGACGGCGGAGGCGCTGCTCTTCCTCGAGGAGCTCTCGGCCCAGGGGCAGGATCTGGGCCGGCTCGTCACCGACCTGCTCGAGCACCTGCGCCATCTGCTGCTCGTGCAGCACATGCACGACGTGCCGGACTCGCTTCCGGTCACGGACGAGGCGCGCGAGCGCCTGCGCGAGCAGGCGAACCAGCTGCCGCCGGCCACCGTCGTGCGCCTGATCGACCTCCTCGCCGTCGCGGTCGACGACATGCGGCAGGGGGGCGATCCGCGGCTCCCGCTCGAGCTCGCGCTCGTCAAGGTGACGCGCCCTGCCTCCGATCTGTCGCGCGAGTCCCTGTCATTTCGCCTCGAGAGGTTGGAACAGGGCCAGGGCGCTCCGGGCGAAACGCTAGTTGTGGCATCTAGCGCAGAGGACGTCGCGCCCGCGACCCACGATTCGACTCCGGAACCTCTGCGCATCGAGCTCGAGCAACTCCAGGAAGCGTGGCGCCGAACGATCCTGCCGGCGGTCGAGCAGCGCTCGATCCCGATCGGCAAGACGCTCGCCGAAGCGCATCCTGCCGCGCTCGCCGGCGACTTGCTGACGCTCGAGTTTCCGACCACCGCGGCGTTCCACCTCAAGCTCGCCGAGGATCCGAAGAACGCGGAGCTGCTCCGCGACGCCCTGTACGAGGTGACCGGCCGCAAGCTGGCCGTCGAGTTCGAGCTCGGCGAGACCGGGCACACACGACCCGAGGACGACGTCCCGACGACGGAGGAAGACGTCCTCGAGCTGATGAAGAGCACCTTCGACGCGAGGGAGCTGGACGAATGACGTTCGACGTGAACGCACTCATGAAGCAGGCCCAGGAGATGCAGGCGCAGATGCAGCAGATGCAGGAGGACGCCGCGAAGGAGACGGCCGAGGCGTCTGCGGGCGGCGGCATGGTCACCGTGGTCGCGGGCGGCGAGATCAAGGAGCTGCGGATCGATCCGAAGGCGATCGACCCCGACGATCCGGAGATGCTCGCGGACCTGGTCATGGCCGCGGCCAACGAGGCGCTCCGCTCGGCGCACGCGAAGGTCGAGTCGAAGATGAAGGCAATGCTTCCGCCCGACCTCGGCGGCCTCCTGCCGGGGCTGTAGCACTCGACGACGGGGAAGGTCTACCAGGCGACGGCACGCTCGGCGAGACTTCCCGCTCGCGGACGTGGACGCGGCTGGTTAGTAGCCGCCGCCCTTGCCGCCCCCGCAAGCCACCAGAAGCAGCGGCTGCAGAGCGAGCAGTGCAAGCAGCAGTGTGAGACGCAGACTGGGCATGTAAGTAGTAACGGGGAAACGGCCCCGTCGGATTCGACGGGCACAATGGCACGGTGTTCAGCCCCTCCGTCGAGAATCTCGTCGCACAGCTGACGCGGTTGCCCGGCGTCGGCCAGCGCACGGCTCAGCGACTTGCCTTCCATATCCTGCAGCGGCCGAAGGACGAGGCGCTGGCCCTGGCGTCCGCCCTCCAGGACGTGAAGGAGCGCGTGCGTTTCTGCCGAGAGTGCGGAAACCTCACCGAGGAGGAGGTCTGCGGGATCTGCACCGATGCGCGGCGCGATCACTCGACGATCTGTGTCGTCGAGCAGCCGGTCGACGTCGTCTCGCTCGAACGCACGGCGGAGTTCCGCGGCCTCTACCACGTGCTCGGGGGCGCGCTCTCGCCGCTCGACGGCGTCGAGCCGAGCGATCTCCGCATCGACGAGCTCTTCCGGCGCGTCGAGGCGAACGGCGTGCAGGAGGTCGTGCTGGCGACGAACCCGAACATGACCGGCGAGGCGACCGCGGCGTTCCTTGCCGACCGCCTACGCGGACGGGTTCGCGTCACCCGGCTCGCGAGCGGGCTCCCCGTCGGCGGTGACCTCGAGTACGCCGACGAAGTCACGCTGGGTCGCGCCCTCAGCGGCCGGCGCGAGATGTAGGAGCGAGTCGACGATCAGCGCGAGGAAGCGCTCCGTGCGGTAGGCGATCCAGAAGCACAGGGCCGCAATCGGCAGCTCGGCGAACACCGCCAGGAACACGGCATTGCGCAGCTCGTCGGCGTGGCTCTCGAGCACGATGTCGAACCACGCGTCGGTCACGAGCAGGGTGCCGGTCGCGGCGGCGCACGCCCCCACCCAGGGAGACTTCCGCCAAGCGGCGAGCGCGGTAAAGAGGAACGCGGCCGCGAGGCCGGCGTCGAAGCCCGACCAGGCGAGGTCCCAGCGATTGGTCTCGTGGTGTGCCTTCAGCGACGCGGACAGCCAGATCGTCCAAGGGAACATGGCCACGCCCACCGCCGTGAAGACTCCGACGACCCAGTGCCGGAGCGTTGTCGATCGCAGCTTCATCTCGCGCCTACACTGTCGCAAAATGACCACGATCGAATTCGAAGCGGTACCGGCGGTCGAGGCCCGGCCGCGGACACCAGGGCTCGTCGTCATGAAGTTCGGCGGAACCTCGGTCGGCGACACGGAGAAGCTGAAGCGCGTCGCAGCGCGGCTCGTCGCCGCCCACGACGACGGGGCGAAGGTGGTCGCCGTGCTCTCCGCGATGGGCAAGACGACCGACGAGCTGATCCGGCTCGCCCACGAGGTCTCGTCGAACCCGCATCCGCGCGAGTACGACATGCTCGTCTCGACCGGCGAGCGGATCTCGAACGCGCTCTGCGCGATGGCGATCCACGACCTCGGGCACGAGGCCGTGTCCTTCACGGGCTCACAGGCCGGCATCGTCACCGACGACAGCCATACGAAGGCGAAGATCGTCGAGGTGCGGGCCCAGCGCATCCACGGCGCGCTGGACGAAAACAGGATCGTGCTGGTCGCCGGCTTTCAGGGCGTCTCGACGGCGACCCAGGACGTGACGACGCTCGGGCGCGGCGGCTCCGACACGACTGCGGTCGCGCTCGCGGCCGCGCTGGGCGCCGACGCATGCGAGATCTTCACCGACGTGGCGGGCGTCTTCACCGCGGACCCCCGCATCGTCCCGGGCGCGCTCAAGCTCAACTCGGTCACGTACGAGGAGATGCTCGAGATGTCGGCGTCCGGCGCGAAGGTGATGGCGCTGCGCTCGATCGAGGTGGCGCGCAGCTACGGTGTGAAGCTCCGCGTCCGCTCGACGTTCGTGGACGGCGAGGGAACCTGGATCGGCGAGGAGGACGACGTAGTGCTCGAGAAGGCGATCATCTCCGGCGTCACGCACGACACCTCGGAGGCAAAGGTGACGATCGTCGGGGTACCCGACCGTCCCGGGATCGCGGCGAAGGTGTTCCGCGAGCTCGCCGGCGCCGCCGTGAACATCGACATGATCGTGCAGAACGTGTCGCAGGACGGCGCGGCGACGATCTCGTTCACGCTGCCGAAGACCGACGTGCCGATCGCAGAGCCGATCCTCGACCGCCTGCGGGAGGAGCTCGGCGCGAACCGCGTGGAGCACGATCCCGACGTCGCCAAGATCTCGCTGATCGGAGCGGGGATGAAGAGCCACCCCGGTGTCGCCGCCGACATGTTCGACGCGCTGGCCGAGGCCGGCATCAACATCGAGATCATCTCCACTTCGTCGATTCGCGTGTCGTGCGTGATCCGAGCGTCGCAGGTGGAGCGCGCGGTCGAGGTCGTGCACGCGCGCTTCCAGTCGTTCGCCGAGGAGCGCGTCAATGGCTGAGCGTCCCTCGATCGGCGTCGTCGGCGCAACGGGCGCCGTCGGCACCGTGACGCTGGAGCTGCTGCGCGCGCGCGGCTACGAGAACGTCCGCATCTTCGCGTCGGCGCGCTCAGCCGGGAAGCGGCTCGGGGCGTGGACGGTCGAGGAGGCGACTCCCGAGGCGCTCTCGCGCGGCGACGTGGACGTCTTCCTCTTCTCGGTCGGCACGAGCGCGTCGCGGGAGCTGGTACCGCACGCGGTACGCGGTGGCGCGGTCGCCGTCGACAAGTCGGCGGCGTACCGGCTCGAGCCGGGGATCCCCCTCGTCGTCCCCGAGGTGAACGCCCGGCGCGTCCGCGAGCACGACGGGATCCTCGCGAACCCGAACTGCTGCACGATTCCGCTCACCTGCGTCCTCAAGCCGCTGCACGACGCGGTCGGGGTCGCGCGCGTGCGCGTCGCGACCTACCAGTCGGTCTCCGGCGCCGGCGCGCAGGCGATGCAGCGTCTGCGCGACGAGGCGCCCGACGAGCACGACCTTCGCATGGACTGGAGCTTCGACGGGGAGGAGTTCGACGAGGAGTCGAAGCTCCGGCTCGAGACGCAGAAGATCATGGAGCTGCCCGACCTGCCGATCCAGGCAACCTGCGTGCGGGTGCCGGTCATGGTCGGTCACGCGGAGTCGATCTGGATCGAGACGGAGGAAGACCTTTCGCCCGAGCGCGCGCGGGAGCTGCTCGCAGCCGCGCCGTCGGTGCGCGTCGAGGACTTCCCCACGCCGGGCAAGGCGGCGGGCATCGACGAGGTGCTCGTCGGACGCATCCGCCGCGACCCGACGGTCGAGCGCGGCCTCGCGCTCTCCCTCGCCTGCGACAACCTCCGCAAGGGCGCCGCGCTGAACGCGATCCAGATCGCGGAGCTCGTCGCCGCCCGCGCGCGCGCCGCAGCCTGACGCGAAGGGCTCGAATCTGGTTCGCCTTCGGCGAATCAGGTTCGGAAAAGCGCGGAATCTGATTCGGCGCAGCCGAACCAGATTCCAGCACCTCAGGGCCGCGGGGCGGGGACGGGCTCGGGCACCCCGAAGGCGTCCTTGACGACGCGCAGGACCTTCTCGCGCTTGCCTTCGACGACGGGCTGGAGGCCGCCCAGGTCGAGGCGCGAGAGGCCGACGCGGCCGGCGGCGCGGACGACCTCGAAGCCGAAGTCGGCAAGAAAGTCCTGCGGGAAGACGGTCTTGTGGACGCGGAAGCGCTCGTAGGCGGACTCGCCCTCCGGGTAGCGGTACGAGAACGCCTCCAACGAGCGCGCGCCGCGGTCGCGCGCCTCGCCGATTGCGGCGAGGAAGAGCGACTGCAACACCCACGGGCTCGACGAGTCGAGGAGGTACGCGCACGTGACGAGGATCGCGTCGTCGGACGGCGGGCCGCCGGGCAGTTCGTGGGCGCGCGGAAAGGCGCTCGCCGGCCCGTACTGCATCGAGCCGAGCACGCGACTGTCGGAGTCGTAGTAGACCGTCCCCCACGCGCCGAACTCCAGCTCGACCTTCTCCATCCAGCGGTCCTTGTCGACCGAGCGCCGGCCGCGGGACTGCCACCAGATGCAGTCGTGGCACACCGTCGGCGCGGTCAGAAGCGTCAGCTTCGTCAGACCTGCGAGGCGCGGCGGCATCTACCTGCGCTGCACGTCGTCGACGACAACGTTGACGGCGGACGGCCGCAGGTCGGCCATGCGCGCGAGGTAGTCGCTCACCGCCTGCTGCACCTGCGCCGCGACCTCCGGGATGTTCGCGCCGTAGTCGATGACGACGTGCACCTCGATCTCGTCGCCCGAGACGCGGGCGCCGCGGCGCTGCTTCGTCTGGACGCCCGGGACCTCGGCCGCCGCATCCGCCGCGTAGCGGGCGAGCACCTCGGGGGATATGACGCTGTGGCCTTCCATCGGTCAGGCACATCGTAGGACGAGCTCGGTCGCCTCGGGGCGCGCGAACAGGCGAAAGGGGACGAAGGTCGTGCCGAGGCCCGGGGAGACGTGCATCGTCGTGCCGTTCTGCCTGAAGACGCCCTCGGCGTAGCGGGCCCGCGGATGCGCGAGCAGGAGCTTGCCGCGCCAGTACGGGAGCACGATCTGGCCGGCGTGCAGGTGACCGGCGAGGATCAGGTCCCAGCGCCCCTTCGGCACGGTCTCGAGCGCCCGCGGGAAGTGGCAGAGCAGGATGCGCAGGTCGGCGCGCGGGTCGTCGAAGCCGCTGCGCCGCTTCCGCATCCACGTCCTCGGGTCGACGCCGGCGAGCTCGATCCGCTTCCCGCGGAGCTCGACGACCACGGCCGAATCGCTGAGGAGTGTCCCCTCCTCGAGATCGCTGAGGTCGACCGGGCGTGAGAACGGGTCGCGGGAGATCGCGAGGTCGTGGTTGCCGAGCACGAGATACGGTTGCGGCAGCCGCGCGACCACGCGGAGCAGCTCCTGCCGGCCGCGCGGCCGCGCCAGGAGGTCGCCCGTGACCGCGACGAGATCGGGTGCACGTTCGCCCACCCATTCGACGGCTCGCTCGACCGCGCGCCGTCCGCGCGAGGGAACGCCGAGGTGCAGGTCCGAGAGGTGCGCGATACGCAGGCCGTCGAGCTCCGCCGGCAGCCCGGGCAGGGGCAGCTCGAGCACGCGCAGGCGCACCCAGCCGGCTTCGAGCCACGCGTAGACGGCCACGAGCACGGCGAGCACCGCGACGACCGCCAGGAATGTCGTCAGATCTGGAGCTTCTCGACGACCGGCGCGACGGAGACGACGTGCCGCTTGAACTTCAGCTCCGACTCCTCGAGTCCGGCGGCGACACCGACGAGTTGCGAGAGATGGAGGATCGGCATCTTGAAGTCACGGCCGGTCGCCTTCTTGAGCTTCGACTGCCAGGCGTCGAGCGAGAGGTGGCAGAGCGGGCAGGGCGTGACGATCGCGTCGGCTCCGGCCTCGTAGGCCTGCTCGATCGGCTGGATCAGCTCGCCGAGCGCCGTCTCCTCGCGCGCCTGGATGATCGGGAACCCGCAGCACTTGATCTTCGCCGGGTAGTCGATCGCCTCGCCCCCGCACGCCTCGATGATCCGCTCGAGCGACCAGGGGCGGTCGGGATCCTCGAAGCCGTTGATCTTCGACGGCCGCAGGATCTGGCAACCGTAGAACGGAGCGATCTTGATGCCCTTCAGCCCGCGGTGGGCCGCCTGCTTGAGCCGCTCGTAGCCCTCGCCCTCGGCGATCTCCCACAACAGGTGACGCACGTCGACGTTCTTGACGTAGGCCGGGACGCCGACGGAGACGAGGTTCTCGTTGACGCGGTCGCGCAGGTCGGCGTCGCCCGTCAGCATGAAGTTCGCCTGGCGGAGGTTGAGCGTGCAGACGTTGCAGACCGTGAGCAGGACGTCGACGTCCTCGGCGGCGGCGTACGCGAGGATGCGTGCGTTCAGGTGCAGGTAGTAGTCGGGCTCGGCCTCGTGGATGTCGCCGGCCCCGCAGCAGGTGACCGACTCGAGCTCGATCAGCTCGAGGCCGACCTTCGGCGCGAGCGCCTGCGTCGCCGAGTCGAGCTCCTTCGCCGAGAGCGACGCGAGGCAGCCCTTGTAGTACGCGACCTTCCTCATGCCCCGCCCTCCGGTTTCTTCGTCGGCTCCTTGCCGGGAGTGGTGTCCGCCTGGGTCAGCGAGCCCATGCCCGCGTCGGCGCCGGCGGGTACTTCGTCGGCGATGAACGGACGATGGAACGCACCCGGCCGCGCATAGATCTCCTCCAGCGTCTCCTCCCCCGTGTGACCGTGCGCGAGGCGCGCGAGCGCGCGCTCGCCCTGCACGATTCCCATGTAGCCCTGCGGGCCGCGCTCGGTCGTGAGGTCGTGCAGGCGGCGCGACTCCTTCACGTCCTTCGCGACATGCGGCGGGAACGGAGGCGGAACCTTGCCCTTCCGCGCGAGGTCGATCGCGAACCGTGTCTGCTTGATCGCCGAGACGATGCCCTGCGTCTTCGGCACCAGCTCGGTCTCGCGCAGCCAGCCGGTCGTCTTCGCCGAGACGACGAACCACTTCGCGTGCTTCGCGCCCATGTCGCGCTCGATCCCCTCGTGCATCGACTCGGCGCCGAGCTTGGCGATCGCGTCGCGCGGGTCGACGCCCTTCGGGCAGCGCTCGTTGCAGAAATAGCACCGGGTGCACTCCCAGATCCCGTGCTCGCCGTTCAGCTTCTCCAGCCGCGCGAGCTTGTTGCCGTCGCGCGGGTCGCCGACGAACCGCATCGCCTTCGCGAGCGCCTGCGGCCCGGTGAAGAGCGGGTCGGCCTCCATCGCGTTGCACTCGGAGACGCAACAGCCGCAGTTGATGCAGAGCGCCTCCTTGTGGATAACGTTCATCCGCTGCTGGCCGATGCGGTACTCCTTGCCGTCGGGCGGCTCCGCATAGCCGGGCTGCAGGTACGGATCGACGCTCTTGAACTTCTCCCAGAAGGGGTTCATGTCGACCACGAGGTCCTTGACGATCGGCAGGTTCCCCATCGCCGAGATCACCGGAACATGACCGGCCTGCGCGACGTCGTACATGCGTGTCTGGCAGGCGAGCACGGCGGCCCCGTCCATGCGCATCCCGCACGAGCCGCAGATCATCATCCGGCAGCTCTTGCGGTATGCAAGCGTCCCGTCGTGCTGGTCCTTGACGATGTCGAGGCAGTCCAGCAGCGTCGCCTCCTCGGGCGCCGTGATCTCGTACTCCTGCAGCTCCCGCTCGCCGCTGCGCGAGTTGTACCGACAGCTCCGGCGCGCCGTCGACCCAGCGCGTGATCGAGTGCTTCATGAAGTTCTCGTCGTCGCGCTTCGGATAGTCGTGGGGCCGCGCGTGCGCGCCGCGGCTCTCCTTGCGCGCGATCCCGGCCTGCAGCATGCAGGCGGCGAGGTCGATCATGTTGCCGAGCTCGATTGCCTGGACGAGATCGCTGTTGAACACCTCGCCCTTGTCCTCGACGACGACGCCGCGCGCGTAGCGCTCGCGCAACTCGTCGATGATGTCGATCTGCTTCGCCATCTGGTCCTCGCGGCGGAAGACGCCGAAGTTCTCGAGCATCGAGGTGCCGAGGTCGTTGCGGATCTGCCACGGCCGCTCGCCGTCGCTGACGTCGAGCAGCGAGCGCAGCTCGCGCTCGGCGTCGGCCTCCGCGCTCCGCGGGACGTCGATCGTCGTGTGCGAGAGCGCCCACTCGGCGGCCGCGCGGCCGGAACGCCGGCCGAAGGTGATCGTCTCCATGAGTGAGTTGCCGCCGAGGCGGTTCGCACCGTGGACCGAGACGCAGGCGACCTCGCCGGCCGCATACAGGCCCGAGAGCTCCGTCTCGCCGACGTTGACCGTCTAGACACCGCCCATGTGGTAGTGCGCACCGGGGCGGACCGGCACCGGGTCGTAGATCGGGTCGACGCCGGCGAAGGTCATGGACAGCTCGCGCGACCCCGGCAGCCGCTCGATGATCCGCTCGGCACCGAGATGCCGCATGTCGAGCATGACCGAGCCGTTGATGCCGCGTCCCTCGTCGATCTCGGTCTGCTCGGAGCGCGACACGACGTCGCGGGAGGCGAGCTCCATCGCGTTCGGCGCGTACTTCTTCATGAAGCGCTCGCCCTCGCTGTTGATCAGGTAGGCACCCTCGCCGCGGCAGCCCTCGGTGAGCAGGATCCCGGTCGGGTAGAGCGTCGTCGGGTGGAACTGCATGAACTCCATGTCCTTGAGCGGCAACCCGAGATGCAGCGCCATCGCCGCGCCGTCGCCGGTGCAGGCGTACGCGTTCGTCGTCGTGCGGTAGATGCGACCCTGGCCGCCGGTCGCGAGCACGGTCGTCACGCCGCCGAGCGTCTTGACCCCGCCGTTCAGCAGGTCCCAGCAGATGACGCCCTGGCAGCGGCCGTCGTTCTCGACGAGCTTCCAGGCGAAGTACTCCTCGTAGACGGTGATGTCGCGCTTGACGAGCTGCTCGTAGAGCACCTGGATCAGCACGTGGCCGGTGATGTCGGCGGCGTACACCGTCCGCGGTGCGCCGGCCGCGCCGAACGGGCGCTGTGCGAGGCGCCCGTCCTCGAGGCGCGAGAAGAACGCGCCCCAGTGCTCCAGCTGGTAGATGTCGTCGGGCGCCTCGCGGCAGAAGACCTCGATCGCGTCCTGGTCGCCGAGGTAGTCGGAGCCCTTCACGGTGTCGAACGTGTGCACCTCCGCCGAGTCCTCGCCCGCGTTCCCGAGCGCCGCGTTGATCCCGCCCTCCGCGGCGCCGGAGTGGCTGCGGGTCGGGTGCAGCTTGGAGATGACGGCGACGTTCGCGCCGGCGTCGTGTGCCTCGATTGCGGCACGCATACCCGCGCAACCGGCGCCGACGACCAGGACGTCGTGCGTCGCTTCCACGTCCACGGACGGTACCGAAACGTCTGCGTCAGAGCGTCAGTAGAGCGGCGCCCGCGTACCAGAGCCCGAACAGGCATCCGGCGCCCGCCAGCCCTGGAACGATGCGGATCAAGCGGCGGCGGGCGGCGGCGGCCGTGAACGCCCGGCCGAAGGCGGCCGAGAGCACCGTCATCGAGAGGGTCGTGCCGGCGCACATCACGAGCAGCGCCCCGATTGCCGTCGAGCGGCTCGGGACGGCCGCGACGATCAGCACCGCGACGCCTGCGCTGCCCGCCATCCCGTGGACGAGCCCGATCCCGAAGGCCTGCCGCGGCGAGCGGACCGGGTGCACGTGCTTGTGCTCGGCGTGCTCGGCGTGCGAATGGACGTGCAGGTGGGCGCTGCCGTCATGCTCGTGCACGTGCGCGTGGAACGCACCGCTCCGCCACCGCACGAGGACGCGCGCGGCGAGCGCGACGATGATCAAGCCGATCAGCGCTTCCGCGAGCGACTGCACGGCCTCCGGCAGATAGGCCCGCGCGAGGATCACGGGCACTCCGAACAGGATCAGCGTCGTCGCGTGTCCCGCACCCCACGCAGCTCCGAGGCGTCCCGCGGCGCGTCCGGCGCGCTCCTTCGTCCCCGCGACGAGGGTCGAGACGGCGACGACGTGGTCGGGATCCGAGGCATGCCGCAGGCCGAGCGCGAATGCGACCAGCAGGACGACGGCGGCGCCGTGGCCCGGGGCGAGCCGCGCCAGCGACTCGTCTAGCCCGAACATTGGATTGGACTATCCATTAGACCTGAGGCTACAGTAGCAACCATGACCTCCGAGAACCAGCTCGAATCCTGGGAGTCGGCAGCCTACGCCGCGCAGTGGGCGGGCGAGGACGTGATCGCCGACATGCTCGACCTGCCGCGGCAGATCTCCGTCGCGATCGTCGCCGACGCCGGCATCGAGGTGACGCACATCGTCGACCTCGGGTCCGGCCCGGGCGCGTATCTCGTCCCGTTCCTGCGCGCGTTCCCGAACGCGCGGGCGACCTGGATCGACGTGTCCGACGCGATGCGCGAGCTCGCGGAGCGGGAGCTCGCGGCCCACGCGCACCGGGTCACCTACGTGGTGGCGGACGCGGAGCGCCTGGGCGAGCTCGAGGTGGAGCCCGCGCAGGTCGTGCTCAGCTCGCGGGCCCTCCACCACTTCTCGCCGGAGTCGCTGCAGGACGTCTACCGCGCTGCATTCGACATAGTCACCCCGGGCGGCTTCGTCATGAACCTCGACCACGTGGGCGCCCCAGGCGACTGGGAGCAGGTGCAGCGCCGGATCCGCGCGCAGTTCACCAGCGACCGCAAGCGGGCGCTCAAGCCGCATCGCCACGACTACCCGCTCGCGCGCGCGGACGAGCACGGCGCCTGGATGGAGGCAGCGGGCTTCGGGCCGGCGGACACGCCCTGGCGCATGTTCTACAGCGCGCTCGTCGTCGCGCGGAAAGCGTCGTAGTTGCCGACCGCCGTCGTCCTCCTCGGCCGGCAGGCCGCGGCGCTCGGAACGGACCTGGAGCGCCTCGGGCTCGAGACGGCTGCCTCGGTCGACACCGCGTCGGCCGACCGCGTCTTCGTGGTCGGAGTCGGACCGGATGCTCAGGCCGCGCTCCTGCACGGCACGCGCGACGGCGTCACCGGCGTCGTCGGCATCGACGGCCGGCCGCCGGTCGAGGAGGCGCGCGCGGGCGCGTTCCGGGCGCCGGTGCTCGCGATCGTCGCGGAAGCCGACGAAGGCGACGCGTACGCGTTCGCCAAGGCGCTGACCAACCACGGCGTCCTCAACGAGACGGTCGTCTACGACGAGGTCGAGCGCGGCTTCCTCGGCACGCACGAGCGGGCAACGGCCGACGTCTGGAAGCTGCTTCGCCGCTTCATCGGCGTGCCGGCTCCGGCGTGAGTGCGCGTCGCGCCGGCAGTGCGAGGCCGAGGTAGATCAGAAGCAGGACCGCCGGCACGACGCGGAACATCGTCGCAACGCCCCACAGGCCCGCCACCGCCCCGCCGAGGAACGGCAGCACGATCTTGCCGAGGTCGAGCCCGCCGTAGAGGAGCGCCGAGGTCAGGCCGCGGAGCCGGTCGTCGTCGCGGACGCTGTCGAAGGCATCGGCCGACCCGGTGACCCGGAGCAGGCCCCGTGAGAGCCCGGCGAGCGCGAACAGCGGGATCTGCAGCAGGAACGAGCCGATCACCGACGGGATCAGGCAGGTCGCGAGCGTGCCGACGACGACGAGCGGCAGCGTCAGCCCGGCCGGGTCGAACCTCGAGAAGAGCGGGCCCGAGCCGAAGCGCGAGGACGACGAAGCCCACGAGCGGATCGACGACAGGCCGCCGACCTGCGTGACCGACAGGCCGGCCGCGACGGCGAGGATCGGCTGAAACGTGTTGGTCAGGGCGTTCAGCCCGTTGATGAAGAACATCACGAGCACGCCGATCCAGACCGCGACCGGGAGGCGCAGGATTGCCGACCACGGAGCCCGCTCGACCGCCCCCTCCTCGCGCGCGTCGAGCACCTCCGACGACGCCACCCCGCGCACCATCAGCAACGCGCCGAGCAGTGGCGTGACCGCGAGCACGAAGAACGTCGTCCGCAGGCCGAGCCCGTCGGCGCTGCCGCCGCCGAGCACGCCGCCGACCATGTTGCCGAGCCCCGTCGCGCCCGAGAACCAGCCCATCGCAGCGGCCGTGGAGACGCCGCCCGGCGGGCGGGCGACGAGCAGCGCGAGTTGCGCGGTCGTCGCCACCGACCAGCCGAGGCCGTTCAGCGCCATCAGGCCGGCGAACGGGACCGGGTCGGTCACGAACGGGACGAGCGCGAACGCGACTGCCGACATCGCACAGCCCGCGAGCAGGAACACCCGGCCGCGCGCGGCGGAGTACGAGAGCCCGACCGGCAGGCGCGCGGCCAGCGACGCGATCCCGACCACGCCGACGACCGCGCCGATCGTCGCGGCGCCGAGATGCGCGCGCCGCGACAGGTAGACCGGGATCAGGATCGAGAGCGCGCTGTTGCCGGCGACGAAAAGGAAGACCGACAGGTAGACCGGCGCGAGTGCGAGGAAGGCCCCGCGGCGGCCGTCACTCACCCGCGGGAATGAGCGAGAAGGCCTCCTCGTGGAACCTGAGCGTCACCTCGGTCGGTGCCGGAATCGACACCTTCGAGTTGCAGCGTGCGCGCAGCTCGTGCGGACCGACGGAGACGACGTGGTCGACGACCTCGCCGAGGAACGCGCGCGCCTCCACGCGGCCGCGCCAGACGTTCGGGCCGACGCCGTTCAGGCTCGTGTTCAGCTCGATGTGCTCCGGACGCGCCGTGACGACGACGGGCGCACCGACCGAGTACTCCTTGTCGGAGGTGATCCGCAGCTTGCCGGCATCCGTGTCGACGACGTACGTGCCGCCCTCGCGGCTCTCGACGGTGCCGTCGATGAAGTTGGACGTGCCGATGAAATCGGCGACGAAGCGCGACCGCGGCCGTTCGTAGACCGCGCGCGGGTGGTCGATCTGCTCGATCTTGCCGTCGCGCATCACCGCGACGCGGTTCGACATTGCAAGCGCCTCCACCTGGTCGTGCGTCACGTAGATGCCGGTGATGCCGAGCTCGCGCTGCAGGCGCTTGAGCTCGAACCGCATCTCCTCGCGCAGCTTCGCGTCGAGGTTCGAGAGCGGCTCGTCGAGCAGGAGGAGCGGCGGCTCGAGCACGAGCGCGCGCGCGAGCGCGAGCCGCTGCTGCTGGCCGCCGGAGAGGTCCGTGGCCTGGCGGTCCGCGAGGTGGTCGAGCCGCACGACCGTCAGCGCGCGCTCCACGCGCTCCTTGAGCTCGCGCTTCGAGGGCCGCTGCTTCCGGGGCATGACCCGCAACGGGAACGCGACGTTCTTGAAGACGTTCATGTGCGGCCAGATCGCGTACGACTGGAACACCATCCCGAGGCCGCGCTCGTTGGCCGGGATGCGCACGCGCTTCTCGGACGAGAACAGCACCCGGCCGTCGATCGCGATCTCGCCGCGGTCGGGCATCTCGAGCCCCGCGATGCAGCGCAGCGTCGTCGTCTTGCCGCACCCCGACGGGCCGAGCAGCGTGAAGAGCTCGCCCTCGCGCACGTCGAAGTTGAGATCGTCGACGGCGTGCACGCGCTTGTGCTTCTCGCTGCGCGCCGCGCCGAACGTCTTCACGAGGTTCCGGATTGTCAGCACTTAAGCCTCCCTGACGCCGATCCTGGCGCCCAGCTTGTACGCGACCCCGACGAGCACGACGAGCCCGCCGACCATCAGGACGCCGAGCGCGCAGAGCTCCGGGAACTGGCCGTTGCGCCACATCTCCCAGATCGCGATCGACAGCACTTCACGTCCCGGCGAGTAGAGCAGCACCGAGCTTCCGAGCTCGCGCACCGAGACGACGACGAAGCCCGGCATGAGCAGCGGCAGCACGATCCGGCGGAAGACCTGGAACCAGCCGGCACCGCTCATCTGCGCGGACTCTTCGAGCTCGCGGCCGATCTGGAACATCGACGTCGAGGAGTAGCGCATTCCGTACGGGATGTAGCGGGTGAGGTATGCGATGAAGAGGATCCAGAGCGTCCCGTAGACCGGCAGCCAGGGCGTGCGCAGGTAGATCGAGAGGATCGCGACACCGAGGACGAGCCCCGGAATCGTCAGCGGCAGGAACGCGAGGTTGTCGATCAGCCAGCGCCCGCGCAGCCTCGTGCGCACGACGATCCATGATGCGACCGCGGCGATCAGCATGACGGCGGTCGCCGTGCCAAGGCCGAGGATGAGTGAGTTCTTGAAGCCGTGCCGCACGAGCGGGTCGTGGTAGACGGTCTTGTAGTTGTCCCACGTCAGGTGGGTGAGCGTGTAGTGCGTCGGCGGCGAGTAGAACTGCTGCGTCGAGGCATAGAAGAGGATCGCCAGCGGCAGCACGACGGACACGACGAAGTACGCGAGGATCAGGACCGTCGCGGGCCACTTCCACTTCCCGAGCGGGATCGCCCGCGGCCGGAAGCCCTTCCCGGTCACCGTCTGGTAGGCGCGCGCCCGGTTCGCGAGCCGGCCGTGCCAGAAGACGCCGATCGTCGTCAGCACGAGCAGCGACATCGCGTACGCACCGGCGGTCGAGTAGTCCGGCGGCACCGCGTTGAGCGTCGACCAGATGCGCGACGTGAACACCCAGATGTGCTGGTTCAGCCCGAGCACCGCGGGCACCTCGAACGACTCGAGCGTGCGCACGGCCATGATCAGGATCGCCGCGTACAGCGCGGGGCGCGCGAGCGGCAGCGTGATGCGGAAGAACACACTGCGCAGCGGCGCGCCGCTCATCACCGCCGATTCCTCGAGCGACGGGTCCATCGAGCGGAACGAGGCGACCATCAGCAGGAAGACGAGGGGTGCGAGGTGCAGCCCTTCGACGAGGATCATCCCCGGGATCGACGTGACGTTGAAGTCGTGCCCCGTCAGCGGATGGATGAAGTGCAGGTTGAGCACGCCGATCTCCGGGCTGAGCAGGAAGAACCACGCGATCGTGTGCAGGATCCCCGGGATGATCAGCGGCACCAGCGACGCCGCGAACATCAGCGGCTTGAACGGCACGTCGGTGCGGACGACGAGGTGGGCGAGCCCGGTGCCGACGACGACGGCGAGCGCCGTCGACCCCGCCGCGAACGCGAACGAGTTCGCCGTCATGTCGAAGAGGCCCGTCTCGGAGTAGGCCTCCCGGAACGAGGCGAGGGTGAGGTGCCCGCCCCGCACGAACGTCTGCCAGAGCAGGAAGCCGAGCGGGACGAGCGAGAGGTAGGCGACGAGCAGCGCGACCAGCGCGACGATCGCGTTCCGACCCGACGCGAGCCGCCGCAATCGCTCGGTGCGGATGATCGGGGGCCGAGCTACTGCAGGCGCCGCCACCTCTCGCGTGTCCTCTGCGCTAGGTCGTCTCGGCGGGCTGCGCCGAGCCGGCGCCGACCGCGTTCACGACGTAGTCGGTGCCCTCCCCGATCTTCAGCTGCGTCGGGTGCCGCTCGATCTGGTGGAAGCGCATGTGGCGGATCAGCCCCGTGTCCTGCACCGCGAGATACCGCGCCGTCTCGGTCTCCGACGTGTTGAAGTGCTGGTGCCACGCCCAGACCGGCGGCGAGAACAGCGTGCCCTCGCTCCAGTCCACGCGCTGCTCCGGCTGACCGTCGTAGTTGATGATCGAGTATCCCTCGCCCTTGACGATGTAGAGGTAGGCCTCGGTCGTATGGCGGTGGCGGACCGAGTTCGTGCCGGGCGCGAGCTCGGCGAGGTGCGCCGAGAGGATCCGGTTCTCCGCGAGCTCGAACCAGAGGCCCTTGTTGTTGCGCCAGGGCCGCTTGATCAGCTCGATCGTCCGGAGATCCTCCGGGACGGCGAACCCCGTCAGCGGCGGGTTGTTGCGGTTGAACTCGTCGCGGGCAGCGATCTCCGACGCGTCGGGGTTGTCGCGCACGAACACCTGTTCCGGCATGTCGAAATCCTCGGGCCACTCGCCCATGCGTCCTCCTCTTCGCGGGTCCTCGAACAGCCCGAGGCTAGCAGATTGGACTAACCATTGCACCGCACGGCTCGTAACGAAAAACCTAAGGGCTGGAATCTGGTTCGGCTGCGCCGAATCAGATTCCGCGCAGCGGGACCAGATTCGAGCCTTTCGGTTCGCACCTAGTCCGACTGGCAGACGACGTCGACGAGCGCCGGCCGCCGCTCGGCCGCGACGATCTCGGCGGCCCGGCGGACGGCCGCCTGGACCTGCTCGGGATCGTCGATCGGGCCCTCCCCGTGCCAGCCGAGCCCGCGCGCGACGGCGGCGAAGTCGGGAGCGGGCTTGTCGATCTCCATCCCGATGTAGGCACGGGAGATGTCGGTTCCGCGGTGGCGCGCGATCCGCTCCTGATGCTCCCAGTCGTTGTAGTACGCACGGTTGTTGAACATCACGGCGAGCATCGGGATGCGGTGGTAGGCCGCGATCCAGAGCGCTCCGAGATCGAACATCAGGTCGCCGTCCGGCTGCAGGTCGACCACGAGCTTGTCGGTCCCCCTGTAGGCGAGCGCGACCCCGAGTGAGATGCCGATCTGGGTGGCGGTGCCGAGGCTGCGCCCCGGGTGCCGGTAGGGCCGGTCGAAGTTCCAGACCCGCTGTGCCTTGTCGCTCGCGGTGCCCGCCGTCAGAACCCAGTCGTAGTCCTTGACCACCTCCGAGACCTCGCTCGCGAGGCGCGAGGTGGCGACCGGCGACAGCGACCGCTCGTCGGCTGCCTCCGCCGCCCAGCCTGAGGAGGTCTCCTCGTGTAGTTCGCGCAGGCGGCGGCGCCAGGCCTCGCGGGACGCCACGTTCAGCTCGCGGCAGAGCTCGAGCAGAAGCGGCAGCGCGACGACGGTGTCGGCGGTCACCTGGAGGTCCGTCTCGTGCAGCTGGGCGAAGTCGTGCGACCACGCGGAGAGCCCGAGCTCGTTGAAGCCGAGGTCGAGGACCGCCGCGTCCGGTGCGATCTGGCTCTGGATCCGCCGTGTCGTGCGATCGAGCTTCTGCGTCGCCTTGCCCATGTCCTTGACGTCGACGAACAGCACGCAGTCGGCTTCCTCGACGGCGTCCGAGCCTGTGACGTTGTGTGGATGGCGGTTCGGGAAGTTCAGCCGCCAGCCGGTGTCGATCACACCTGCGCCAAGGAGGTCCGACAGCTCGACGAGCAGTCCGAAGGCCTTCGGGTCGCGGCCCGCGTAGGACGCGACGAGCACCGGTCGCTCGGCCGCGCAGAGCCGCTCGGCAAGCTCGCGCAGCGCGCGCGGGTCGGGACCGATCGGCGCCGGAGTCTTCAGCCGGTCCCAGTTCGGCAGCTCGACGTCGTCGGCTTCGCCCTCCTGCAGCCCGGCGTCGAGCGCGATGTACACCGGCCCCTGCGGCGCCGCGGTCGCCACCCGGTAGCCGCGCATGATCGACTCGGGGACGGAGGCGATCGACGTAGGCTGGTCGTCCCACTTGGTGAAGTCGCGCACGACGTTCCCCTGGACGTTCGCGGTGTGGATCCAGTCGATGTTCGGGCGCCGGCGGTCGTAGGCCATCGGCCCGGCCCCGCCGAACACGACGACCGGCGCGCGGTCGATGTAGGCGTAGTAGATCCCCATCGTCCCCTGGAGCAGGCCGACGATGTCGTGGAGGATGCAGGCCATCGGCTGCCCGCTCGCCTTCGTGTAGCCGTGCGCGATCGCGACCGCGAGCTTCTCGTGGTTGCACGTGATCATCTCGGGGTCGTTCGCGCCGTAGTTGACGAGCGAGTCGTGGAGACCGCGGTACGACGATCCGGGGTTGAGCGAGACATACGGGAAGCCGCACGCCTTGATCGCGTCGACCATCACGTCCGAGCCCCAGCGCTTCACGTCTTCTCCCGCTGCGTGAACCACTCGGTCGGCAGCTCGCGGCCGCGACCGGCGGCGCGCGCCGCCTCGTACACGACGTGCGCGACCGCGGCGAACTGGATGCCGAGCCCGGACGACGCCCCCGTCCCGCCGCCGGTGAAGAGGGTGATGTCGTCGTCCGAGCCCCGGCCGGCTGCACGTGTCACGACCTCGCCGAGCTCGACGACCCTCGTCGGGCTCACGCGGTCGAGCCGCTTCCGCTCGGCCGCCGCCCGCGGCGCGTGCCCGGGCGCGAAATGGAACGTCGCCTCCTCCCGGCTGCGCACGACGACCAGGTCGGCGCGCTCGAGCGTCGCCTCGTCGAGCTCGTGCCCCTGGAGCGAGCCGACGTGCTGGCCGGGCTCCAGCCAGCGGGCGTCGAGCACCGGCTCGTAGGCATTCGTCGCGAGCGCGACGACGTCGGCGCCGGCGATCGCCTCGCGCGCGCTTCCGACCGCCGTCCCAGCGTGCTCGCGCGCGAACCGCTCGAGCTTCTCCTCCGTCGGCGCGTAGACGCGGATCTCCTCGAGCTCGAACACCTCGCGCAGCCCCGCGACCTGTGCCGCCGCCTGCCAGCCCGTGCCGACGATGCCGGCGACGCGCGCGCCGCGCCGTGCGAGATGCCGTGCCGCCAGCGCGCTCGTCGCGCCGACCCGCATCCGCTGCAGCTCGCCGTCGTGCACGATCGCGAGCGGGACGAGCGTCGCGACGTCGAAGAGCAGCACGAGGCCGACGTAGCGCCCTCCGGGTGCGGCCGGGAGCTTCTCGCGTCGCCGGCCGTTCTCGTACGTCAGGTCGGAGGTCAGGCGCAGCGCGTGCACACCCGCGGTCGCGAGCGAGCCGTCCATCGTCTTGAGGAGGTAGTGCCGCCCCCCGCCGAGGTCGGTGTACGTGTGCGAGCGCGGCCGATTGACTGCGCGTCCCCGGGCGTAGTCGCGGAACGCGGTCTCGAGCGCGTCGATGCAGGCATCCATCCGCAGAACCGCGCGAACGTCGTCGTTGTCGAGCAGTAGCGTCATCGGAGGTGGCAGTCTATGGTCTAACCATTGATCCAGACGATTGAGCGGATCGGTTTGCTGGGGGCAGGGCGAATGGGGGCGGCGATCGGCGGGCATGTGCTTGCCGCCGGCCGCCCTCTCGCCGTCTACGACCCCGTCGCGGACACGACCGCGCTCGCGACTGCAGGCGCAATCGTCTGCTCGTCCCCAACACAGGTCGCCGCCCGCGCAGATGTCGTGCTCGTCGTGGTCGTGGACGACGCACAGGTGCGCGACGCGGTCGCCGGCGCCTTCGCGGGAGCCGCGCCCGGGACGGTCGTCGCGATCTGCGCGTCCGTCCGCCCGGACACCTGCCGCGAGCTGGCGGAGGAAGGCGCGCGCCGCGGACTACACGTGATCGACGCCGCACTCGTCCGCGGCGAGCGCGGCGCGGAGGAAGGCCGCCTCGTCCTCTACTGCGGCGGCGCCGAGGACGTCGTCGGGCGGCTGCGCGCCGTGGCCGAACCGTTCGCCGAGGCGGTCGTGCACGTCGGCGACGTCGGCGCCGGGCAGGTTGCCAAGACGGCCAACAACATCCTGCTCTGGGCGTGCATTCGCGCCGACATCGAGGTGCAGCGCCTTGCACGCACGCTCGGCGTCGAGCCCGCCAAGCTGCGCGAGGCGCTTGCCCTCGGAAGCGGCGCAAACCGGCCGCTCGCCGAGTGGGGGAACCACCGCCTGCGCTGGCCGCACAAGGACCTCGACGTGGCACTCGCGGTCGCCGCCGAAGCAGGCGTCGAGATGCCCCTCGCCGCGCAGCTGCCCGAGCTGATGCGCGAGCTGACGGTCGACGACCTGCGCGAACTGCTCTAGCTGGAGATCCCGCAGAACGCCGGCATACGCGGCACAGAGTCGCGTCGCGCGGCCTCTGGCCTCAGCACGCTGGCCCCACCCGAGCGCCCTGCACTTTGTGTTGACTCAACACAAAGCTGGCTGACGCCTCCGAAGCTTTGTGTTGACTCAACACTTAGTCGGGAGGCCCGTCAGGGTGTATCGAGGAACACTCGCGCAAGCGACGTTTCTCGGCTACAGGGAGCGGAGGAACCGGTTCACGTCATCATCCGAGCGCAGGTGATGAACCTCGACACGGTCCCTGAGTTCTGCGAGCAGTGCAACGATCCGCGGACGACTGGTACGGGGGTCCTGCCAGATCCACTTCAGTAGCTGCTGGTCGACACCTTCCTCGCATCCAGCGGGAAGGTCGACGCGAGAGCGGCGCCGCTCCAGCACAGCCCTCTTCAGGACACGCCACGCACACGTCCTTCGCGAACGGTCGAGAAAGACAACAGCGTCCGCGTGCGCAAACCGATGGTCTCCCGCGTTGAGAAAGTCTCCTTCCACGATCCAGCGGTCGCGTGCGATGGCATCTTCAAGCTCGCGCACCACCTCGTCCTGCGGTGCCCGCTTCCAGCCGGGCCGCCAAAAGAGGAGATCGAGATGGACGGCAGGGATCGCGGTGCGACGTGACAGATCCGTTGCGAGTCGCGACTTGCCTGCGCCTGAGCAGCCTACGATCACGATGCGCTCCATCCTTGGACGGTAACCCGGGCCATTGGCCAAGGTCCATTCCGTCACACTGGCCGGCCGAGGCTACTTCTACAGCCGTTGTCGACTAGCGCCTCGACGTGGGAGCAAGGCATTTCAGCGATGGCTGACTCGAAGTCGCGGGTCGAATGACAAAACCTCCGGACAGCTCTACTCGTCAGCCCACCAGTCGCGCTGGCCATCGACGTCGTCGCGCGGATTCTCGCCGAGATTGGGCGCACCGATGACGAGGATCTCGAGGCCCTCCGGCCCGGCCTCGTACCCTCGCCACGCACCGGGCGGTACGCGCACCGCGTCCCAGTCCTTGAGCTCGACGAGCTCGTCGTCGACCTTCATCCGCCCGCTCCCGCGCACGACCACGTACACCTCCTCTTGCTTCTTGTGCGTGTGGCCGTACGGAAAGCGGTAGCCGGGCGGGACGCGCTGGTAGCTCAGGGCGGATTTCTCGAGCGCGAGCGCCTTGGTCGCGGCACGGAACTCCAGGTCCGGAGGGCCGTCGAATCGAGAGCCGATGTCCTCCAGATCCTCTTTGATGTTCCTGAGCGTGAACGCCAC
>JABFWJ010000064.1 GCA_013362295.1 Thermoleophilia bacterium | reverse complement strand
AGCCGAGACGCGCGCGGTCTCACAACGACTCCGCGACGGCAGCCTGAGACTGTTGTACGTCGCGCCCGAGCGCTTCAACAACGAGCGCTTCCTCGTGCAGCTCGGCGAGGCGAAGATCGCCCTCTTCGCGGTCGACGAGGCGCACTGCATCTCGGAGTGGGGCCACAACTTCCGCCCGGACTACCTGAAGCTCGCCGCCCGGGCGCGCGAGCTCGGCGCCGAGCGCGTTCTCGCGCTCACCGCCACCGCGACGCCGGCCGTCGTCGCCGACATCTGCGCGGGCTTCGACATCGAGGAACGGGACGCCGTCGTCACTGGCTTCTATCGCCCGAACCTGACGCTGCTCACCACGCCGGCGCGCGCGGCGGAGCGAGACCGGCTGCTCGTCGAGCGACTGCACGAGCGGCCGCCCGGCTCGACGATCGTCTACGTCACGCTGCAGCGCACCGCGGAGCGCGTCGCCGAGCTGCTGCCCGCCGCCCGCGCATACCACGCGGGAATGAGTGCGGAAGAGCGCGTCGCGGTGCAGGAGTGGTGGACGGCGTCGGACCGGAATGTCGTCGTCGCCACGATCGCCTTCGGCATGGGAATCGACAAGGCCGACGTGCGCTACGTCTACCACTACAACCTGCCGAAGGGCCTCGAGTCGTACTCGCAGGAGATCGGCCGGGCGGGCCGCGACGGCGAGCCGTCGATCTGCGAGCTCTTCGCCTGCCGCGACGACGTGCCGACGCTCGAGAACTTCGCCTTCGGCGACACGCCGACGGTCGAGGCGATCGCCGGCCTGCTCGACGACGTGTTCGCCCACGAAGCGGGCGAGCAGTTCGCCGTCTCGGAATACGAGCTGTCAGCGCGGCACGACGTACGGCCACTCGTGTTGAAGACGCTCCTCACCTACCTCGAGCTCGACGGTTTCCTCGCCCAGGGCACGCCGTTCTACGCCGGCTACAGCGTGCGCCCGCTCGTGGGCGAGTGGGACGACGTGTTCGCGAACTTCGACGCCGATCGAGCCGACTTCCTGCGCCGCGTGATCGCGAGCGGCAGGCCCGGTCGCAGCTGGACCGCCGTCGACCCGGACGCCGTTCCCGGCGAGGACCGGGGGCGCGTCGTCACCGCACTCGGCTACCTCGAGCAGCAGGGCCTCGTCGAGCTGAAGGTCGCCGATGTGCGCCAGCGTTTCACCGTGCTGCAGCAGCCGGCATCCATCGACGAGGAGCGCGACCGGCTCGCCGAGCGCTTCGAGCGCCGCGAGCAGTCGGAGGTGGAGCGTCTCCAGCGCGTGCTCGCGCTCGTGGAACACGACGGCTGCCAGGTGCAGGCGCTCGTCGGTTACTTCGGCGAGGAGCGAGCCGCGCCCTGCGGCCACTGCACCTTCTGCCTGACCGGCAAGCCGCAGCGGGTGCCCGAGCCGGAAGGTACGCCTCCGATTGCGGTCGACCTCGACGACCTTGTCGAAGCTCACCCCGAGGCGCTCGCCAGCCCGCGCCAGCGAGCGCGGTTCCTCTGCGGCCTGACGAGCCCCGCAACCACGCGGGCGAAGCTCACGCGCCATCCGCTCTTCGGCGCCCTCGCCGACCAGCGCTTCGCAGACGTCCTCGCCCGAACCTGATTCGGCGCAGCCGAACCAGATTCGAGCACTTGGAGTTTGAGCCGAATCTGATTCGGCGGAGCCGAACCAGATTCGAGCTTTTCAGCGGAACCACCCCCGCGCTGCCTACGATGCCGGGTCGTGCCCGAGTCGCTCGAGATCATCTGGCATCCCCACGGCGTCGCGTACGCATTCCTGCGCAACGGCGACGGCACGTTCTCCGCCGACGTCGGCATCGGCGACGCGGACGAGCTCGAAGTCCTCGGGATCGACGTCCCGGCAAGCGTGCTCAGCACGGCCGAGCTGGTCGCGTGGCGCCCGACACGCGAGCTGGGCGACAGCGCGAACGTCCTGCTCGCGATCCGCGATCTCGCGGAGCGCTCGGTCGGCGAAGGGCTGGTCCATCCGGAGCTGACCCAGGGCGGCGGTCGGTGGTATGCGTTCTGGGGCGCGACACTCGATCAGAGCATCGAGGAGGCGCTCGCCGGCCTCGGCGCCGCGCTCCCCGCGGTCTCGGCCGAGTACTTCCACGGCGACCGGATGGCGGTCGTCGACGACGTCTATCCGCGCCTCGTCGACCAGATCGCGCGCGACCGCCTGGTCGCCGCGGGCGTGAAGCTCACCGAGCCATCGCAGCTCATCCGCTCGCGCGCGCTCGAGCACTTCCTAGACGGTCTGGTCTCGCCTGATCCGGAGCTGCCGGCGGGGCCGACGTACACGTCGCTCGCGAAACGGATCACCAAGTGGGTCGACGAGGGCCTCGGCCGGATCGTCGAGGCGCCGTGGACGCTCGGCCTGCATCTCGACGAGCGCGTCCCGGGCGGAGCGTTGACGCTCGAGCTGTGGCTGCACGCGGAGGACGACCCGACGCTCGCGCTGCCGGCGAAGCTGCTCTGGGAGAGCGGCGCCGACCCGTTCGCCTTCCTGCGCGACACCGACCCGTACGAGGATCTCGCATCCCGCTTCGAGCAGCTCGGACCGTTTCTCGCCGAGCACGGCATCGAGCTCGACGAAGACGAGCCGAGCGAGGCCGAGCTGAGCAAGGAGGACGCGACGTACTTCCTGCGCGAGCTCCTCCCGCAGCTCGAGCACCGAGGCATACCGGTGCTGCTCCCGAGCGCGTGGGTGCAGGCGCCGAAGCGCATCCGCGCGAACCTGACGGCGCGCGCGCCGAGCGGCCTCCTCTCGAGCGAGGCGATCGCGGAGTTCGACTGGCGCCTGGCCGTCGGCGACGTCGATCTCGACGAGGAGGAGCTGACGCGCCTCGCGAAGCTGAAGAGCCCGGTCGTGCACGCGGGCGGCCGCTGGCATGCGCTGCGTCATGAGGACGTGACGCGCGCGTTGCGCTTCCTGGAGCGCCGCGCCGCCGGCGGCGGGGTCGTCGAGCTCGTACGGGGTGTGTCAGGGCTCGACACGGACGAGTACGGCCTCGAGCTGGGCGAGGTCGCGATCGACGAGAAGCTCGCGGGGATGCTCGACGGCGACGCGCGGTTCAAGCCGATGCCGACGCCGCCGGGGATGGAGTTCGCGCTGTTCCAGTTCCAGGAGCAGGGCCATGGCTGGCTGCGCCTGCTGGGCGACCTGGGAATCGGCGCGATCCTCGCCGACGACATGGGGCTCGGGAAGACGGTGCAGGCGATCGCGATGCTGGTGTCCGAGCGCGCGGAGCTCGGCGCCGACGCGCTCGGCCCGACGCTCGTCGTGTGCCCGATGAGCGTCGCCCGCCAGTGGGTCGCGGAGATCGAGCGCTTCGCGCCCGGCCTGCGCGTGCACCTCCATCACGGCAACGAGCGCCTGGCGGGCGAGGAGCTCGCGCGCGCCGCGCGCGCATCGGACGTCGTCGTCACGTCGTACGACATCGTCACGCGCGATCTCGAGTCGCTGCAGCTCGTCGCGTGGGACCGCGCGATCATGGACGAAGCGCAGGACGTGAAGAACCCGCAGACGAAACGAGCGCGCTCCCTGCGCTTGCTGCGCGCCCGCCGCCGAGTCGCGATGACGGGCACGCCGATCGAGAACCATCTCGGTGAGCTGTGGGCGCTGATGGATCTCCTGAACCCGGGCCTGCTCGGCCCGCGCGAGTGGTACACGCGCACGTTCGCGCATCCGATCCAGGCCGAGAAGAACGACGAAGCGCTCGAGCGGTTGCGCGGAATCGTGCGCCCCTTCATCCTGCGCCGCGCGAAGGACGATCCGGAGGTGGAGCTCGACCTCCCGCCGATCACCGTTACGAAGGATTACTGCCGGCTGACGGTCGAGCAAGCGAGCCTGTACCAGGCGACGGTCGACAACTGGATGCCGCGCGTGGAGGCGCACGAAGACCGCTTCGGCCGCCGAGGCGCGGTGCTCGCGATGCTCGGCCACCTGAAGCAGGTGTGCAACCACCCGGAGATGCTGGTTTCGACCGGTCTGCCGCTCGACGGCCGTTCGGGAAAGCTGGAGCGTCTCGTGGAGCTCCTCGGCGACGTCCCGCAAGGCGACAAGGCGCTGGTGTTCACGCAGTACACGAGGTTCTCGTCGCTCGTCCCGCACCTGGAAGAACGCCTCGGCAAGGAGGCAGCGTTCTTCCACGGCCATCTGAACGGCCGCCAACGCAACGACCTGCTCACCGCATTCGCCGGCGAAGCCGGCCCCGAAATTCTCGTCATCTCACTGCGCGCCGGCGGCCGCGGCCTGTACCTCCCGGCCGCGAACCACGTCTTCCACTTCGACCGCTGGTGGAATCCGGCCGTCGAGCAACAAGCAACAGACCGAGTCCATCGCCTGGGGCAACGCAAACCGGTCTTCGTGCATAGCCTGATCTGCCTCGGCACGCTGGAGGAGCGCATCGACCAGCTCCTCGAGTCGAAACGAGAGCTGGTCGACAAGGTGATGGCCGCCAGCGGCGAGGAGTGGCTCGGCAGCCTCGACCTCGGCGCGATCCGCGCGGCCGTCGCTCTCGCACCCGACGCCGCGGAGCTCGTTACCGCGTGAGCAGCCGCATCGGCAAAGGCCCGTGGGCGCGCGCCCTCGGCGCCGCGCTCGTCCCGGACGACACCACGCCGGAAGCGATCCGCGGCGAGGAGCTGTGGCGCCGGGGCGAGGTGCGCGACCTGCGCATCGAGCCCGGCCAGATCACCGCCCGCGTCGAGGATTGCAAGGTCACGTTGACGGCCCCACTGATCCCACCGCGCATCTGGGACGCGATGGTCAGCTATGCGCGCGGGCGCGGCCCGCTGGAGAAGGCGGTCCGCGGCGAGCTGCAGTCGGTGCAGCTAGAGCACCTGCTGACTCAGGATTGGGACGCGCCGCTGGTACCGGCAGCGGGGGCTCTGGTCGCGAGGTGTACCTCCGCCGAGAACGACGGTTGCCCGCACCTCGCAGCCCTCGCGTACGCGGTTGCCGTCGCCGTCGACACGGCCCCGTCGACTCTGCTCCGCTGGCGCCTTGGCGGCGAGATCGCCGCCGGCGTGCGCCAGCCTGAGGACCCCGTACAGAACGCCGACGCCTGGCGCGGCGCCGAGCTCCCGCGAACGGAGCAAGAGAGCGGCCGACAGTCTGAGTCGGTCGTCAAGCGGCTCGGCACAGCCGGGATTCGTGTCGCCGACGCCGACCTCGCCAAGGTGCTCGCCCAGGCCTACGCGGCCTTCGGCTCGCCGAAGTAAAAACCGCCGCCACTGCTGGCACTCTGGCGGACGTGCAACACCTCGCTGATCGCCTCGTCCTCTCGCCGTCCGACGTGACGGCGTTCCTCGCCTGCGAGCATCTCGTGAACCTCGAACTGCAGGTGGCGCGCAAGGAGCTCGTCAAGCCGGCTTCGACGAACGAGCAGGCCGAGCTGATCAGGCGGAAGGGCGACGAGCACGAGGCGGCATACCTTCAGACGCTCCGCGACGAGGGCAAGTCGATCGCCGAGATCGCATTCGACCACGACTGGGACGCTGCGCAGGAGCGGACGCTCGAAGCGATGCGCGAAGGTGTCGACGTCGTCTACCAGGGCGTTTTTACGGGCGGCGGCTGGCGTGGGCTCGCCGACTTCCTGATCCGCGTCGACAAGCCGTCCGACCTCGGCGCCTGGAGCTACGAGGCGCTCGACACGAAGCTCGCGCGCTCGTCCAAACCGGCGTACATCCTCCAGCTCCTCTACTACAACGAGCAGCTCGCCGAGTTGCAGGGGCGCGAGCCCGACGGGATGCACGTCCTGCTCGGAAACGGGACGCGGGAGTCATTTCGACCGCAGGAGTTCGCCGCCTACTACCGGCGAGTGCGTGCGCGGCTCGAGGAGTTCGTCGCCGATCCGCCGCTAACCGAGCCCGTCCCGGTCAAGCACTGCGAGATCTGTGACTTCAGAGCGCTCTGCGACGCCTACTGGGACGAGCTCGATCATCTCTCGCGAGTCGCCAACATCAGCTCCCGGCAGATCGCGAAGCTGGCCGGCGACGGCATCACCACGCTCGCCGGTCTCGGCCGCGCGGCCGAGACGCCGGTTCCGCGCGGGATCAGCGGCGAGACCTGGGCGCGTATCCGCGAGCAGGCGGCGCTTCAGCTCGAGGCACGCGAGACGGGACACGAACGGATCGTTGTCCTGCCGCCGCAACCGGAGTCGGGGCTCGCGCTCCTCCCGGAGCCGTCGGAGGGCGACCTCTTCTTCGACTTCGAAGGCAACCCGTTCTGGGACGCCGAAGGAAGCCTCGAATACCTGTGGGGGATCCTCGACGTGGAGCGCAACTTCACGCCGTTGCACGCGCACGACCACGAGACCGAGCGACACGCGTTCGAGACGTTCGTCGATCTCGTGCACGAGCGGCTGCGCGCATACCCCGACATGCACGTCTACCACTACGCGCAGTACGAGATCACCGCGCTCAAGCGGCTGATGGGCCGTTACGGAACGCGCGAGGCCGAGCTCGACGACCTGCTGCGCCGCGAGGTGTTCGTCGACCTCCTCAAGGTAGTGCGCAACGGCATTCGCACCTCGCGGCCCGGGTACGGGCTGAAGGAGCTCGAGACGTTCCTCGACTTCACGCGACGCGCCGAGGTCACGGACGGCGGCACGTCGATCATCGTCTTCGAGGAGTGGATGCAGACGCGCGATCCCGCGCTGCTCGAGCAGATCGACGCGTACAACAAGGAAGACTGCATCGCAACTCTCCTGCTGCGCGACTGGCTCCTGGCGCGACGTGCAGAGGCGATCGCCGAGTTCGGAGAGCTTCCGCCGCCGCCGGCGCCGCAGGAGCCGAGGCCGACGCCGCCCGAGAAAGCGGAGCGCGCGGCGCTGCGGGAGGCGCTCCTCGACGCGGGCCACGAGCTCGCGGCGCAGCTTCTCGACTACCACGACCGCGAGCGCAAGCCGGTCTGGTGGGCGTACTACGACCGGCTCGAGCGGTCGCCCGCGGAGCTCGTCGACGATGCCGAATCGATCGGTCTGCTGGAGCGCGTCGGCGAGCCCGAACAGGTGACGAGGCACTCGAAGTCCTACACCTTCACGTTCCCCGCACAGGAGCACAAGATCGCCCAGGGGCAGCAGACGTTCGATCCCGGAACGGCGAAGTCGCCCGGCGAGATCATAGAGCTCGACAAGGAAGCACGTCGTCTCGTGTTGAAGCGCGGCCGGCAGATCGATCTGCGTCCGCTGCCCGAAGCGATCATCCCCGGCCGCCCGTACGACACGGACGACCAGGAGGACGCGCTCGAGCGGCTCGGCCGCTCCCTGCTCGCCGGCGACCATCGGTACCCCGCGCTCGAGTCGATCCTTCACCGTATCCCGTTCGAGCGCGACGTCCAGACCGCGAGCCTCGACGAGATGAAGACGCTCGTCGCCTCGCTGGACGGTCGCCACCTCGTGATCCAGGGCCCGCCCGGGAGCGGCAAGACGTGGACGTCGGGCCGACTGATCGCGTACCTGATCTCGCTCGGGAAGACGGTCGGTGTGGCCTCGACGAGCCACAAGGCGATCCACAACCTCGTCGATGCGGTCGAGGATGCGGCGCGGGAGCTCGGCCTCGAGTACCACGGGCTGAAGAAGGCGAGCGGTGGAAACCCCGAGTCGTTCTACGCGCCGGCCGACGGGCACATCGCCAACGTCACGAACGCAGACGACTGCACTGACTGCGAGCTCGCCGCGGGCACCGCCTGGCTCTTCTCGGCCGCGAGCCACGACGGGCGGTTCGACTACCTCTTCATCGACGAAGCCGGTCAGGTCTCGCTCGCCGATGCCCTGGCGATGGGTACGTGCGCGCGCAACGTCGTGCTCGTCGGTGACCCGCAGCAGCTCGACCAGGTGATCCAGGGCACGCATCCGGTGGGAAGCGGCGCCTCGGTGCTGAAGCATCTGATCGGCAGCGACGAGACGATCGCGCCGAACCGGGGGCTCTTCCTCGAGCGCACGTTCCGGCTGCACCCGGACGTGTGCAACTACATCTCCGACGAGTTCTACGAGGGCCGGCTCGTGCCGGCCGCGCGCACTGCCGCGTACACGACGCCGCTCGGGACGGGATTGCGGTTCCTGCCGGTCGAGCACGATGGCCGCAGGCAGGAGTCGGCCGAAGAAGTGGCGGTCGTCGTTGCGCAGGTGTGCACGCTCTGCGACGTCGGCGTCCCGCCCGGCGAGATCATGGTCGTCTCGCCGTACAACGCACAGGTGAACGCGCTCCGCGAGGCGCTGCCAGCCGAAGTGCGCGTCGGCACCGTCGACAAGTTCCAAGGGCAGGAGGCGGACGTCGTCATTTACTCGCTGGCGAGCTCGAGCGGCGAGGACGTTCCGCGCGGGCTGCAGTTCCTGCTCTCGCGCAACCGCCTCAACGTGGCGATCTCCCGCGCGCGGGCGCTCGCGTACCTGGTCGCGAGCCCGAAGCTGCTCGAGCTGAACTGCAACTCGGTCGCGGAGATGCGGCTCGCGAATGCGCTCTGCCGGTTCGTCGAACTGGCGGAGTGATCGCGGTCGACTGTCCGAAACGTCCGATGACAAGCCGACGATCTCCTGCTTCCATCATGGGCGTGCACCTCGATCGCGCCGATGTCGTCGAACTCGCTGCCGGGCTACCACTCGCGCTCGAGCTCGAGCCGTACCGAGAGCGCCTGGCGCCGCTCGCCGTCGTGGTCCTGCAGGGCGGGTCACGACGAGCGATCGACAAAAAGCGTGAGCTCGTGCTCGCGGAGGTCTGGGATGGGCGACTGCGCGAAGCGGTCCTCGCGGCGATCGTGGAGCTTCGTCGGGAGCTCCAACGCAAGCTGGGTGTGCTCGAAGCCGCAGAGGCCGATCTGGAAAATCCGGTGCGCAAAGAGCAAGCTCGCTCGTGAGGTCGTCGACCGGGTGCTCGGCGATCTTCTCGAGTCGCACGACGCAAACCTCGCCGCGCTCGAACAACTGGAGCGCGAGCTCGAATCGCTTCCCCCGGACGAACGTCCGGCACGCTGCGTTGGCGGCACGAGGCGCGTACTCGGCGGTCCGCATCCCGCAGACCGAGTTGCGGGCGGCGATCGTCCGCGCAGCGCGCCGGACAGAGAAGCAGGGGCTCTACAGAGACGGCGTCGCCGAGCAGGCGGCCGCCCTCGTCGGGTGTGCACTCGCGACGGATGAGCGGCGGAGCGCGGCCCGGACGTGGGTGGAACGGCTGGCGGAAGGCAGCGCCGCGCACACTCCCTTCCTCGCGGATGCGCTGCTCACACTTGCGGCCGAGTCGGCAGCGACCGAGGCGGACAGCGATCTGATCTGGATCCAGGCGTGCGTCGGGCTGACCCTGGAGGCGGGTCTGGCCATGTCCTAGGTGCGGCGCTGCGCCCGCCGACGGCGAGCGGGCGCGTCAGTGAGTCGCGAGAGTCGGGCCGAAGAGCGGCGCCAAGGTGGGCAGCGACGACAGGAGCGGGAGGAGCGTCGACGGTGCAAATGCCGTGTCCGGCGACTCTGCCGGTGCCGTCTCGCCGCCGGTCGGCGGTGGCGAAGCGATCGTGAACGGCTGGCTGTAGCGCGTGGCGGCGGTTCCGGGCCGTCCGTTCGTGAAGGTGCGCAGCGCGTACTGGTAGGTGCCGGCGCCGAGGCTGCCGCGCGGGATCGAGACGATCTGGGGGCCGGCGGGGGCGTCGCCGTCCGTCCTTGCGACGACCTGGCCGCGCTGCAGGTCGATCAGGCGCGCGGTGAAGGCGCACGCGGCGCTGCACGTGAGGTCGATCTGGAACGGCCC
>JABFWJ010000237.1 GCA_013362295.1 Thermoleophilia bacterium | reverse complement strand
GGTGGGCCTTGGTGCCGGGCGAGGCGGGCACGATGCGCCGCGTGCAGGCCCCCATCCGCGGGTGCTCCAATTGGGAATCAATCATCTGGATGAAACGCGTCCCTATACTGGCCGCTGGATGACTTCGGACCTGCTCGCCTCGCCCGCTGGGGAAGGCACCGCGGCCGAGCACGCATCCCGGCCCCGCGTCCTGCTCGTCGGCCGGACTCGCTACCAGCTTCCGTTGAACCCGAGCCTGCGGCCGAAGTTCGACGCGCTCCGGCGCGCGCTCGACCTGCGCGTGCTCGCGAGCGCGGCGGCGCCGCCCGCCTCCGCCAAGCCGGAGTCGTTCGAGCTCGTCGCGCCCCTCACGCCGGGCGTGATCGACGGCGTCGCGTTCTACGCCGGCCTGCCGTTCCGGATCGCGCGCGAGCTTAGACGCTTCGGGCCGGACGCGATCATCGCGCAGAGCCCGTACGAGGCCGCAGCGGCGCTGCTTGCGCGCGGTGCGCTCGGACGGTCGACTCCGGTGATCGTCGAGGTGCACGGCGACTGGCGCACGGCGACGCGGATGTACGGCTCGCGGCTCAGGCTCGTCCTCGCGCCCGCCGCCGACCTCGTCTCGCGCATCGCCGTGCGGCGCGCCGATGCGGTGCGGACCGTCTCGCCGTACACCACCACGCTCGTCGGCGCCTACGGCGTGTCGCCCGCCGATTCCTTCCCGGCCTACATGGACCTCTTCCCGTTCCTCGAGCGTCCGCCGGTGCCGCTGCCCGACCGGCCGTCGGTCCTCTTCGTCGGCGTGCTCGAGGCGAACAAGGACATCGACGGTCTCGTCGCCGCCTGGCGGCTCGTGGCGGCGCGGCTGCCGCACGCACAGCTGCACGTCGTCGGCTCGGGTGCGCGCGCCGACGCGGTGCAACGGCTCGTCGCCGATCTGCCGGGGCAGACGAGATGGAGCCCGTCGCTGCCGTCCGCCGAGGTCGCCGCCGCGCTCGACGACGCGACGGCGCTCGTCCTCCCGTCGCGCTCCGAGGGACTCGGCCGGGTCGTGATCGAGGCGCTCTGCCGCAGCCGCCCGGTCGTCGGCTCGCGGGTCGGCGGGATCGCCGACCTGATCGACGACGGCGTCAACGGGTTGCTCGTCGCGCCGGGCGACGTCGATGCACTCGCGGCGTCGATCGAGCGCGTGCTCGAGGATCGTCCGCTCGCGGAGCGGCTCTCCGCCTCGGCGCGGTCGAGCGTCGACCCCTGGCTGCTCACGCCGCAGGACTACGCGGAGCGGACGAAGGAGCTCGTCGGCCGAGTGGGGCACTCGGAGGACGGCCGCAAGCCGCGCGCGCTGCTCGTCGGCCGCACGCGGTACCACCTGCCGCTCAATCCGAGCCTGCGGCCGAAGTTCGACGCGTTGATGTCCTCGCTCGACCTGAAGGTGCTCGCGAGCGCGGCGCGCACGCCGCAGGCCGGCGAGCAGGACACGTTCCTGCTCGTGCCGCCGCTTCGCCCGAAGCTGCTCGACGGCGTGCTCTTCTATGCGCTGCTGCCGTTCAGGGTCGCGCGCTACCTGCGCGAGCACGACCCCGACGCGGTGATCACGCAGAGCGCCTACGAGGCGGCGGCCGTCCTGGCCGCGCGCCCGCTCGCGCGGCGGCGCACGCCCGTCGTGCTCGAGGTGCACGGCGACTGGCGCACGGCGACGCGCCTCTACGGCTCGCGCCTGCGCACGCTCCTCTCGCCGCTCGCCGACGCGGTCTCGCGCTACGCGGTCCGCCACGCCGACGCGGTTCGCACCGTGTCGCCGTACACGACCGCGCTCGTCAAGGAGCAGGGCGTGACGCCCGCCGATTCGTTTCCGGCGTACATGGACCTGTTCCCGTTTCTCGAGCGTCCGCCGGCACCGCTCCCGGAGCGTCCGGTCGCGCTCTTCATCGGCGTGCTCGAGGCGTACAAGAACATCGACGGGCTCGCCGACGCGTGGCGTATCGCCGCACCGCAGCTGCCGGACGCACGTCTCGTCCTCGTCGGCTCGGGTTCCCGCGTCGACGTCGTGGAGAAGCTGCTCGAGGATCTCCCCGAGCAGACGACATGGCATCCGCGCCTGAACGCCCCGGAGGTCGCGCGGGCGCTCGACGACGCCACGGTGCTGCTCCTGCCGTCGCGGTCGGAGGGTCTCGGCCGCGTGATCATCGAGGCACTGTGTCGCGGCCGCCCGGTGATCGGCTCCCGTGTCGGCGGCATCGCCGATCTGCTCGAGGACGGCGTGAACGGCGTCCTCGTCGAGCCGGGCGACACCCGCGCGCTCGCGGACGCCCTCGTGCGCGTGCTCTCGAACCGGACGGTCGTCGAGCGGCTGGCGCAGGCCGCGCGGACGAGCGTCGATCCGTGGCTCCTCACGCCGGACGACTACGCCGACCGCACGCGTGAGCTCGTGGAGCGCGTCGCGTCCAAAACAGAAGCCTGAAATCTCGGTGGTACCGTCCGGTCCGGTGCCGATCGGAGCCGAAATCGAGCCGACGACCGCCGCACGCCTCTCGATGCAGCGCCTCGACGTCTCTCCGGCGCTCGCGTTGTTCGCGGTCGCCCT
>JABFWJ010000023.1 GCA_013362295.1 Thermoleophilia bacterium | reverse complement strand
CCGGAGCTGCGGCTCCCCCTCGGGCAGATCGCGGCGAACGAGGCCCAGCACGTCTCGGTGCTCGCGCAGCTGGTCGGCAAGCCCGCGATCGGACGGCCGTTCGCCGCAGCACTCCCGATCGACGCCGTGTCCGCCGCACTCGACACGTACGAGAGCTGACGTGCCGAAGCAGCTTTACACGGCAAGCGAGGCCGCCTCCGCGCTCGGGATCAGCCTCGACACGCTGCGGCGCTGGGACAAGGCGGGCCGGATCGAGGTGCAGCGCGACGCAGGCAACCGGCGCGTGGTCTCGGCCGACGAGATCGACCGCGTACGGGGCGACCGTGGCGGCGCGCACATCAGCGCGCGCAACCGCTTCCGGGGGATCGTCACCGACGTGAAGGTCGACGGGCTGATGGCGCAGGTCGAGATGGTCGTCAGCGATCCGGTCCGGCTGGTGGCCGTCGTGACGCGCGACGCGGTCGAGGAGCTCGGCCTGAAGAACGGGATGGCGACGACCGCGATCGTCAAGTCGACCAACGTGATCATCCAGAGCTGACGTGCGCCGCTCGCTCCTTGCACTTGCGGCACTCCTTCTCCTGGCGGCGGTCGCGACCCGCGCCCACGCGGCGGCACGGGCACAGCTCACGGTTTACGCGGCCGCCTCGCTCACCGACGTGTTCCCGAAGATCGACCCGGCGGAGCGGTACTCGTTCGGCGGCTCGAACGCGCTCGCCGCACAGATCCAGCAGGGCGCCCCCGCGGATGTGTTCGCCGCCGCGAACACGACGCTCCCCGCACAACTGTTCGCGCGCGGGCTGTGCTCCAAGCCGGTCGTCTTCACGCGCAACACGCTCGTGGTCGTCGTGCCGGCCGCGAACCCCGCCGGAATCCGCAGCGTGTTCGACCTGTCGAAGGAGGGTGTGAAGCTCGTGATCGCCGGCCCGGGCGTTCCGGTCGGCAGCTACACGCTCCAGGTCCTGAAGCAGATGAATCTCGCCACCGCGGTCCTGAAGAACGTGGTCAGCCGGGAGACCGACGTGCGCGAGGTGCTCGCGAAGGTGGCGCTCGGCGAGGCGGACGCAGGTTTCGTCTACTCCACGGACGCGCGGGCCGTTCCCGGGAAGGTGAAGACGATCAAGGTGCCCGCCTGGGCGGAGCCGAAGGTGCAGTACGGCATCTGCCTCGTCTCGGCCGGCGGCAACAAGGCCGGCGGCCAGGCGTTCGTCAACCGGCTGCTGAGCAAGGCGGGGCAGGCGAAGCTGATCGCCGCGGGCTTCCTTCCGCGCATGAAGCCGAAGCGCTAGCGATGCGCCGCTCGCTCCTTGCGTTCGCCTACGTGGCCGCGGCGCTGCTCGCGCTCGCGTTCCTCCTGCTCCCGATCCTCGCGATCTTCGCCCACTCTTCCCCCGCCCGGCTCGTCCAGCAGCTCTCGAACCCGGTCGTCACGGACGCCCTCGAGGTGAGCCTGAAGACGAGCGTGCTCGCGCAGCTGCTGATCGTGCTGCTCGGCACGCCGGCGGCCTACCTGCTCGCAAGCCGCCGCTTCCCGGGTCACGCGCTCGCCGTCACCCTCGTCGAGCTTCCGCTCGTGCTGCCGCCGGCGGTCGCGGGCATCGGCCTCCTGGCGGCGTTCGGCCACTTCGGGCTGCTCGGCTCGAGCCTGCACGCGGTCGGCATCACGCTCCCGTTCACGCAGTCCGCCGTGACGATCGCCGTCGCGTACGTCGCGAGCCCGCTCTACATCAGACAGGCGATCGCCGCGTTCGAGGCGACCGACGCCCAGCTCGCTGCGGCGTCGCGCACCCTGGGTGCCGGGCCCGCGCGGACGTTCTTCCGCGTCGTGCTGCCGCTCGCCCGCGGCGGGCTGATCGCCGGGCTCGCCCTCTCTTTCGCGCGGGGCATCGGGGAGTTCGGCGCGACGATCATGTTCGCGGGCAGCCTGCAGGGGGTGACCCAGACGTTCTCGCTCGCCATCTACGCCGAGTTCGCCCGCAACTTCGACGCCACCCTCGCGATGAGCGGTGTGCTCGTCCTCTTCAGCATCGTCCTCCTCGTCGCGCTTCGCATCGGACTCACATGGCAACGCTCCTCCTCGACCGGATCACCGTCGCTCTTCGGTCTTACGAGCTCGAGCTGAGCCTCGAAGTCGGCTCGACGCTCGCGCTCGTCGGCCCGTCCGGCGCCGGCAAGACGACCGTGCTGCGCGCCGTCGCCGGCCTCGTCCGCCCGCGCGCGGGCCGCATCGCGGTCGACGACGACGTCTGGTTCGACGGCCCCCGCGGGGTCGACGTGCCGGCGGAGCGGCGGCGGATCGGTCTCGTGTTCCAGGAATACGCGCTGTTCCCGCACATGACGGTGCGCCAGAACATCGAGTACGCGCGGAAGCACGGAGCCGACGACTACCTCGAGCGGTTCCGGATCGCGCACCTCGAGCGGGCGCGTCCCGCACAGCTCTCGGGCGGTGAAAAGCAGCGTGTTGCGCTGGCGCGCGCGCTCGCGCGCGAGCCGCAGGTTCTGCTCCTCGACGAGCCGCTCTCGGCGCTGGACGCGCACACGAAGACGGCGGTCCGCGCCGAGCTGCACGACCTCCTATCCACGCTCGACATCCCGGTGCTGCTCGTCACCCACGACTTCGAGGACGCGGCCGCGCTCGCTGACACCGTCGGCGTGATCGTCGACGGGAAGCTTCGGCAGACGGGCACGCCGAGCGGGCTCGTCGCGCAACCGGCGGACTCGTTCGTGGCCTCCTTCACCGGCGCGAACCTCCTCCACGGTGACGCCGAGCCCGGGCCCGAATCGACCCGCGTCCGGCTCGACGACGGCAGCGTCGTCGCGACCGCGGATCCGGCGCACGGGCGCGTCGTGCTCGCGGTCTATCCCTGGGACGTCACGGTCGCGTCCGAGCCGCCCCACGATTCCGCCCTCAACGTGATCCACGCCCCGGTCCGCAGCATCGCCGAGCTCGGCAACCGCGTTCGCATCGCGATCGGCCCCGTCACCGCGGAGATCACCGCCGAATCGCTCCGGCGACTCGCGCTCGTTGCAGGCCGGCCCGCGTTCGCGACGTTCAAAGCGACCGGCACCCGGGTCGTTGCCGAGCACGAAGACCGATGAGATCTTCACGGGCGACCGGTCGTAACCGTCGACCGCAACGACGAAGAAGGAGGGCGCATGCCCGGTCAGATCGTGCACATCGAGATCCCGGCCGACGACACCGAGAAGGGCCGCGAGTTCTGGGGCTCGCTCTTCGGGTGGCAGTTCGAGTCGTATCCGGGCCCGTCCGAGTACCACATGACCCGGATCGGCGACCAGCAAGGCGCGGCGATCACGAACATGGAGCCCGGCAAGCGCGGGACGCGCGTCTACTTCGACGTAGACGACATCAAGGCCGGTGCCGCCCGCGTGAAGGAACTCGGGGGCGAGGCGGACGACCCGATGCCGGTGCCCAACATGGGCTGGTTCTCGACCTGCAAGGACACCCAGGGGACCGAGTTCGGCCTCTGGCAGAACGACCCCTCGGCCCAGGCTCCGTCCGGGTAGAAATCCGCAATTTGCGACAGTCGGCGCCTTCGGCGCCGCCTGTCGCAAACCGGCAGCGGCCGAAGCCACGAACCCCCTTCGAAGTAACAAGACGCTCGCCTGCGGCAGAGCCTTGACAAGGGGGGAACTCAGATGACTCTGAGGTACGCAGCACGAGCGCCCTGGCGCATCACGGCAGGGATGCTCCTTCTTCTGACCGCAGTAGTCGCAATCACCGCGGGCGGCGGTAGAGCAGCGACGGCCGCCGGGTGCGAAGGCGGCGGGTTCACGGTCCTCGGACTCAGCGGGGACCAGACCACGAGCGTTCCGGCAGCCGGGCTGCCGGCGACGTTCCTCGTGAAGGGCAGGTACGTCGAGTTCACCGTCGTCTCGAACTCGTTCGGGATCCTGGACTACACGTTCACCGGGGCGCCGAACGCGCTCGACATGACCGGTGGCAAGCGGACGGTTGCGTTCGCATCGAAGACGCCGGACCACCGTGGCCTCGTGCTCACCGGGGCGGTCTCGGTCGAGCTCGCCGGCGAGAGTCTCGTTCTGTCGCGGACGGGACCCGGCCTGAGCATGAAGCTGCAGGCCAACGACTGCGCGAAGGGCGGCCTCTTCCAGATGGAGCCCTCGCGTGCAGACGGGACCGCGACGCAGGTCACCCACATCCTGGGTGACGGCGTCTTCTTCTTCGACAACCCGAACTTCCGGGCCCGCGAGGGGGACGTCGTTGCGTTCAAGGACACGACCATAACGGTGACGCCGCGGATCAACTTCGCGAACGACATCTCGAGCAAGTTCGTCGGACGTGACAGCCCGCAGGTCGCAACGCGCGTCCTGCAGGGATGCGTGAACACCGTGCCGGCGCCGAGGCACCCCGGAGGCACGGCGACGGTCGACCACTGCGGAGGCGTCTCGGTGTGGAACATCGCGCCGGGCGGCCGCTTAGGTGCCGTGTTCGGCGACGACGCGACCGAGGTCGCGCCTCCGTCGAAGCCGTGTACACACCAGTGCCAGGCGCAGGACCAGGTTCGAGGGCAGGCGGTCGTGCTCGGGTTCCCATTCCCCGTGCCGGACGCCAGCAGGCTGAAGCCGCGCTTCCCGGGATAGCCGGCTGAACGCGGGCGCGCCGCCCACGGTGGGCGGCGCGCCCGGGGTCGTTTGACGAGAGGGCACCTTCACCTCAGAAAGGAGAGTTGCGGTAATGAGCAAGCGTCTCGTGACCGGGAGCGCGCTCGTCGCATTCCTGGTCTTCGTCGCGGCTGCAATCGCGGCGAACGCGTTCCACAGGGTGAAGCCGGCGATCTTCGACCCGGCGAACTCGCACCTCGTGCAATCGGGGTGGCTGTCGGGGATCGGCTGCCCGACCTCGCAGAAGATCAAGGCGTTCCTACCGCCCAACTTCAACACGACCGGGACCGTGACGTTCATGGACTCGGGTTGTCCGACCGGAGATCCGAACGACCGGGCCAACGAGGGCCTGCTGCTCGCGAAGACCGGTCCGACGAACAACAACGCGGCAGCGACGGCGCGGCTGAAGGACGTTCCTTCCACCGTCACCGAGCTCGGCTACGACATCCGCAAGAGCGGGGCCCCCGCGAGCGCAATGGGCTCGCACTGCGGGGCGGGCGCACCGCGCTTCGACATCGTCACGAAGAGCGGCGCGATCTTCTTCATCGGCTGCAATTCGCCTCCGGGCACCGTGACCGCCACGAGCACCGGCTGGACGCGGCTGCGCTGGGGCGCGGCCACCATGGCCTTCGGCCAGGGGACGACGCCGCCGGCGGCGCTCTCCTCGCTCAAGGTCAAGGAGATCGACATCGTCTTCGACGAGGGTACGGACACGGGTCCCGACTTCTTCGGGCTCGCCGTCCTCGACAACGTCGACGTGAACGGCATGCTCGTCGGGCAGGGCGCCGGCCCGAACGAGGAAAACGAGAACGAGGACGAGGACCAGAACGAGGACAACGACGACTAACAAACGGGCCGGGCGGCGGCGGGGACCGGGACCCCGCCGCCGCCAGGTTTCTGCCGGGTTCGTGCGGGTACCCGACCGCCCGCATGGCCACGCTGCCCCGCTCGCTCGCCCTCGCGGACGTCGAGCCGGCGCGCGAGGCGATCGCGGCTGCGAGCGCCGTCGCGCACCGGTGGATCGACAATGTCGAGACCGTCGTGCGCGGGAAGCGGGAGCAGGTGGAGCTCGTCGTCGCCGCCGCCTCCTGCGACGGGCACGTCCTGATCGAGGACGTTCCCGGCACCGCCAAGACGGTCCTCGCCCGTGCGCTCGCGCAGAGCGTGGAGGGCGCGATCGCGGGCCGGATCCAGTGCACGCCCGACCTCCAGCCGTCGGACGTCACGGGGATGTCCATCTACGACCAGCGGACCCATGAGTTCGAGTTCCGCCCGGGGCCGGCGTTCGCGAACGTGCTGCTCGCCGACGAGATCAACCGCGCCCTGCCGAAGACGCAGTCGGCGCTCCTCGAGGCGATGGCCGAACGCCAGATCACCGTCGACGGCGAGACGCGCCCACTCCCGCGTCCGTTCCTGCTGATCGCGACCGAGAACCCGGTGGAGCTCGAAGGGACGTTTCCGCTCCCCGAAGCGCAGCTCGACCGCTTCCTCGTGCGCCTCGCACTCGGCTACCCGGACCGCGACGACGAGGAGTTGCGGATCGTGCAGCAGCAGCGGCATGGACATCCGTTGGGCTCGTGCACCGCCGTCGTCACGCTCGACGAGGTGCGCGCGCTCCAGGACGCGGTGCCCGAGGTCTATGTCGACGAGCTTCTGCAGCGGTGGATCGTT
The DNA here is from genome assembly GCA_013362295.1 of Thermoleophilia bacterium. Taxonomy (GTDB): domain Bacteria; phylum Actinomycetota; class Thermoleophilia; order Gaiellales; family Gaiellaceae; genus PALSA-600. Next base: position 3,495 of record JABFWJ010000023.1, on the reverse strand, counting down.
CAGCTCGTCCGCGCGACGCGCGAGCTGGACATCGTCGAGCTGAGCGCGTCGGTGCGCGGCTCGATCGCGCTCGAGCGCATGGCACGTGCGTGGGCGCTCGTCCACGGGCGCGAGTACGTCGAGCCTGCAGACGTCGAGTTCCTGTTCGCGCCGGTGATCGGGCACCGTCTGCTGTTCGCGCCCGGGTTCGGGGTCGTCGGACACCGTCTCGAACGCAGCGACGCGGTGGGTCAAGTCTGGGAGCACTGCCTCGCAAGCGCTCCCCGACCGTCAATCGCGCACAAGGGACAGGCGTGCGCGAGCACACGAGGACCGTCGCGCTGCTCCCACGCCGCCGCGTGCACGGGACGCCGCTCGGCGACATGCGCAGCGGGCGCCGCGGTGACGGCGCCGAGCTCGTCGGCCTGCGGGAATACCGGCGCGGTGACGACCTGCGCCGCCTCGATCACCGCGCCTCCGCACGGGCGTCGCGCGCGCGTGACGACGACGTGCTGCTCGTGCGCGAGTTCTATGCCGAGGAAGCCGCACGTGTCGTCGTCGTGCTCGACCGGCGGCCGTCGATGCGACTGTTCCCGGCCTCGCTCCCGTGGCTGCACAAGCCCGAGGCGGTTCGCCGGATCGTGGAGCTGCTCGCCGCCAGCGCCTTCGAGGCGCGCGCGCCGCTCGGCTGCCTCGCCGGGCGCGAATGGTGGCCGCCGGCGCGGCGGCCGCGGACGGAGGACTGGCACGGTGACGACGGCTCGGCACCTGCTCTCGCCGAGCTCGCGCGCACACCGCGGCTCGGGAAGGGAACGTTCGTGTTCGTCGTCTCCGACTTTCTCGATCCGCCCACGGACGAGGACTGGCGGAGGCTCCTCGCCCGCGGTTGGGACCCGGTGCCGGTCGTCGTGCAGGATCCGTGGTGGGAGCAGAGCTTCCCCGCTGTGGGGGGCGTTCCACTGCCGGTGGCGGAGACCGACGGATCACGTTCGCGTCTCGTCCGCGTGAGCCAGCGGGAAGCACGGGCACTGCGCGAGTCGCACGAGGCGCGCTACCGAACCACGCTCGGACGGCTGCGCTCGCTCACCCTCGAGCCGATCTGCATCGGCCGCTCCGACGCGGCGAGCGTGCACCTCGCCTTCCAGCGCTGGTCGGCCGCGCGGGGAGGAAGGCTGCGATGAGGTGGGCGCGGTGGCTTGCGCCGGTCGTCGCCCTCGGCATCGCGGGGGCCGTGATCACGCTGGCGGTCTCGAGCGGCGGAGGGGCCGCCGAGCCGCAAGCGCCGCGCGCAGCGGTGTCTGCCGAGGCGCTGCTCCAGCCGCACGTCGCCCTGTTCGGCGCAGCCGTACGCGCCGAGCTGCGAATTACCGTCGACCGGCGACGCGTCGATCCCCGCACGGTCCACGCGACGGCGCGCCTCGCCCCGTTCTCGTCACTCGGTCCGATTCGCATCCGGCGGCAGGCCTCCGGCCCCGTCACGCTGATCCGGATCAGGTACCGGCTGCACTGTGTGGCCGCCGCCTGCTCACGGCCGGGCGGACAGGCGAGTGTCCCGCTGCGACCGGCGGTCGTGCGCTGGGGATCGCACCGTCTCGCCGTCGAGTGGCCACCCGAGGCGATTGCATCGCGGCTCACCGTCGGCGACTTCGCGCATCCCTCGCTGCGCTACGCGGCGGACGCGCCGGGTCCCGCCTACCGCTTCGATCCCGTCGTGGTCGGTTGGACGTCGATCGGCGCGGCGGCTGCGCTCGTCCTCGCACTCGGCGTGTTCGTGCCGCTCAAGGTCCGGCGTGTCGACGTGGAGGTCGAGCCCCCTTCCTCCGACGTCGAGCGCGCCCTCGCCCGGGTCGTCGATTCGGCAAGAGGGAGCCAGGCCGACCGCCGCAGCGCGATCGGCGAGCTCGCGGACGTGCTCGAGCGTGACGGCTTCGGCGAGCTGGCACCGCTCGCGCGGCGCATCGCGTGGTCGAGCGAAGGACCATCGTGCGAGGTCGCGTCCGAGCTGGCGCTGCTCGTGCGGGCCGCCCTCGAGGTGGCGGCGTGAACCGCGGCGTCCCGCTCGCCGACGTGGGGGCCTTGAAGAAGGCCGGGCGCAGAGCGTTTGCGCTGCGCACCGCAGCCGTCGGCGTGCTCGCGTTGCTCGTCGGCGGGCTCGCGCTCTCGACCGGCGTCGTGCACGACTCGCACAAGCCGACCTCGGCGAGCGTCGTCGTCCTCGATGTCTCGGGCAGCATCGGCCCGGCGGCCACGGCGACGATCGTGCGCACGCTGCGGGTCGTCTCCCGGCAGGGTGGCCACGCCGGCCTCGTGCTGTTCTCGGATCAGGCCCAAGAGGCGGTCCCGCCGACCGCGCCGGCACGCACGCTGCTCGACTACGTCCGCGCATTCGTCGGCCCGACCGGTTCCGCGCTTGTCCGCAATCCCTGGTCAGACAACTTCAGTGCCGGCACACAGATCGGACGCGGCCTCGCCGCGGCGCGGCTCGCGCTGCGCCGCGCCGGGATCGAGCGCGGACGGGTCATCCTCGTCAGCGACGTCAGCGACGCGGTCGACGACGCTTCACTGATGCGTCGCGAGCTGCTGACCTACGCACGCGAGCCGCACCTCGAGCTGCACCTCGCCGCCGTGCCGGGTGCCGACCGCCAGACGATCCCGCTCTTCCGCCGCCTGCTCGGCCACAAGGCGCTCGCGATCGGCCGACCACCCGCGGCCGCATTCGCGAAAGAAGCGCGCGGCTTCCCGTTGGCTGCCGTCTCGATCGCCGTGGCGATCGCGCTGCTGCTCGCGGTCTACGAGCTGACGAGTGCGCCGCTCTCGTGGAGGGAAGCGACATGACGCGCGGCATCGTCGCGGTGTGCGCGACGACACTCGTCACGGCGGCCGCCCTGGCGTTCGTCGGCGTCAAGCTGCTCGCGTTGCCGACGCATGGCAGCGGCGTCGCCGAGTCGATCGCGGGCGGCGGCGACGAGCGCCGGTTCGCGATCGCGCTGCATCTCTTCGCCGACTCGGTGCACGAGACCGCGCGCACGGACGCCGCGTTCGTCCGCCGGGCGCGCGCCGAAGCCGCTCTAGCGGCACAGCGCGGCAATCCGCACGTCCGCTCGGTGGCGGAGACGCTGCTCGGGGTGCTCGCCCTGCGGGATGCGGCAGCGCAACCGAAGCGGGCCGCGGCATTCACGGGCACAGCGTTCTCCGCATTCCGCACGGCACTTCGACTTGATCCGGACAACGAACAGGCGGCGGCCGACCTCGAGCAGCTGTTCGCGCGCCGGGCCGGGAAGCAGCATGGGCAACCGGGCGGGCCGCGCAAGCGCGGCGCGCACAAGGCGCATGGCAGGGAGCACGGTCGCGGCGCAGGCGCCTCCGCGACCCACGGCGGCGGCTATTGAGCGCCACGATCCACCTGCTCACGCCGGCCGCGGCGGTTGCGGTCCCGGCAGCGCTGGCGCCGGCTGCGGCGGTGCTCCTGCAGTCCCGGCGCCGGTCGAGGGCGCTCGCCGTGCTCGGGCTGCGGCC